>JANOXY010000445.1:0-17558 GCA_031418675.1 Pseudomonadota bacterium | reverse complement strand
CCAAACAACACGACGTCGGGGCGAACGAGTCCATCGCAGTGCGTGCAGCGTGGTGGCAACATCGCAAGATCAAAATCGAGATTGGAAAAATCGGCTCGACACGCACAGCAGTAGAGTCGCGCTAGATTGCCATGCAGTTCGATGACATTTTGGCTACCTGCCACGCGATGAAATCCGTCCACGTTCTGCGTTATCACCCACAACTCGAAACGTTTATCCCACGCTGCTAGTACGCGATGGCCATCGTTGGGGCTGGCGGCACGACAAGCCGAGTCAATTTGCGCGATGTATTTCCAGGTCAGCGCGGGATTGCGTGCCAAGGTGTAGGCATGCAGGACTTCTTCGATCGGCATGTTCTGCTCGAGCTCAATATCGTTGTACAAACCATTAATGCCGCGGTAAGTCGGCAGACCGGAGTCGGCCGACATGCCAGCACCGCTCAATACCGCTACCCGGCGCGCGGCCGCGAGTGCCGTTACCACCGGTGCAAGTTGCTGGCGCCATGTGCTTGAATTTTTCAAATTGATTGTCCCTCGCTGGTGCAACAGGTCGAGCTGTTCACCGCGTATCGCGAAAGCGGCGTGATTCGCGCCGCGAAAGATGCTGGACCAATGTGCGCGGCAAACAAGCCGCCAAGGCCGCCAGTGCGCGATTGATGCGCCCGGGAATGTGGATCAGCCGCCCCGCCGCGCTGGCTGCGAGCCCTTCGCGAACGACGCGCTCAGCGCTCATCCACATCCAGCCTGGCAAGGACGCCAATTGTGCGCGCGTGCCAGTCACGTCGTGGAACTCCGAATAGGTGAAGCCTGGACACAAGGCACACACACGTACGCCGTCTGCTTCACATTCCAAAGCGAGCGACTCGGAAAAGCGAATCATCCAGGCCTTGGCCGCGGCATAGAGGGTATGCCCGGCACTGCCCGGCATGAATCCGGCCAACGACGCAACATTGATGATGGCGCCGCGTTGGCGCCGACACATCTCTGCCACAAGGGCGTGGGTGAGTTCGGCAACCACGTCCATCATGACGCGCTGAAAGCGGGCGTGCACGGGCCAGGGGCTGGACAAGTAACGACCGGGCACGCCATAGCCGGCGTTATTCACCAACAAGTCAATCTCGAAACCAGACACCTGCGCGAGTATGGTCGACACGGCGTCGGGTTCACCCAGGTCAACGACCACTACCGTGATGTCTACGGCGTGGGCCGCTTGCAGCTCCCGCGCCAGCGCCGCGAGTCGCTCACCGCGCCGCGCAACGGCGACGACGTCGTAACCATCGGCCGCAAGCTGGCGGCAGAATTCACGACCAATGCCGGCCGACGCACCGGTGACCAACGCGTGCCCCTTGCGCTTACCCATCAACGACGCAACCCGTCGCACATCTATACCTTCCTGCGGACGTCATCGCCCAGCGCGATTTGAGCGGTGCAATATAGCAGTCGATAACAGGTTCACCGCAGAACGCAAACGAACCGTAGGCCGCGTGCAGTGCGGCTGGGCGCATGCCGCAACGATATCAGCGCGCGGGGCAATCCAACATAATGCTGGCTTCTTATGACCGTCAGCGCGACACCGGGAACCCGCTTGATTCGACGACTCTGGAACCGACGTCACGAGCCGTGGGTGATGATCTGGCCGCTGGCATTCGCACAGATGACTTCGTGGGGCACCCTGTACTACAGCTTTTCGCTGTTCGCCGGCCCGATGCATGCCGACCTCGGCTGGTCACAACCGGCGATGAACACGGCTTTGACCTTGGGCTTGTTGATGACCGGCGCCATGGCCTACCCGGTAGGCACGCGTTTGGATCGTGATGGTGGTCGCTGGTTGATGACGCTGGGCTCGCTGGGCGGCGGCATGCTGCTGTTGCTGTGGGCCGAGATTCGCACCCTGCCTCAGTTCTTTGGCATGTGGCTGGCGCTTGGCGCCTGTATGGCGTGTTGTCTCATGGAGCCCTTGATGGCCGTCATCAATCAGGTGTTCGGCAAAGACGCACGGCGCGGCATCATCGCCGTAACCATGGTCACGGGTGTATCCGGCACGGTGTTTGTGCCGCTGACCGGGCACCTGATCAATGTGCTCGACTGGCGCCCCACCATGCTCATACTCGGCGCGCTCAATCTGCTCTATTGCGCACCCGTGCACTGGTGGTTTGTGCCGCCGCGGGGCGCGGACCACAAACCCCATCATCCCATCATGCTGATGCGCGGCCGCGTGATCATGCGCCGTCGTCTGCGCAACCCGGTGTTCTGGGGTCTGGCGCTGTGGTACACCTCCTACAGCCTGACCGCCTCCAGTCTCATTTTTCAATTCGTGCCGTTGCTGCGCGCAGAGCGCGTCAGCGATGCAGTGATTTTCATCGCATTTGCGTTGATCGGTCCCACGCAGGTGGTGGCACGCATGGTGATCGTGACGATCGGGCGCCATGCCTCGGTCGCGCGGCTCGGCGCCTTCACCTCAACACTCTCGCCAATCGCCGTATTGATCCTGATCTTCGCGCCTCACCAGGCGGGCTGGCTCTATCTGTTTGCGGTTTGTTTTGCCACCGGCCACGGCATCACAACCATTCTGCGTGGCATCGCTCCGGTGGAATGGCTGGGGCGCGATCACTTTGCGCGCACCATGGGTGCCATCGCGCTACCCATGGCGGTCGCAATGGCCATCGCACCTTCGGTGACCGCCCACGTCTGGGCCGCCACGGGTAGCTGGCGTGCCATGCTGTGGGTGGTGTTCGCTGGTGCGCTGCTCGGCACGCTGGGCTACTGGATAGCAATCGGTGCGCGGCGCCGAGCAAAACATGCCGCAGCAATCAATCGAGCCAGCTTGCGCCATTGATGACCTGACGCGCTTGCCTTCACTATCGCCCGTAACATCCCCAGCCTTCATTGCGCCCCCCAAGTACGCTGGCATCCTTGCCCAGCTGACGCTGGTAGCCACTGACGTGTTCATAGCTGGGCACCATGATGGGGTGGGCCAGCACCTGCCACGGGTAGCCTTGCAGGCCTTCATAGGGCCCGAACGAAACCTTCTGTCCGTAGCGTAAGAGGCGCTGGGCAAAGTCCATGGCGGCCTGTTCTGCGGGAAATATCACCGCGAAGTCGACTTCGCGCGGCACGCTGAGGTTGTCCCCACCTTCACTCATCTTCCACAACACATCGCCAATGGCGTCATCGGGAAACTGTACGTAGCTTCTTTCCATCTCCTGCTCCTTACGTGATCTCACCATGGGCGCGAGCCATTATCGCCGCAGTCAGGATCGCCTTTGAACGGCTTTGCATCACTCGGGCAGGCGCACGTGCCCGGCACGATGGGCCGGCATAGCGGCGCCGCTGACCTCAGCGCTGTTCAAGCCTCGACCCAGCGCGGCCGCTAACGTCTTACCGCGCAGAGCCTGGACCCTGGCAATTGCGCGCTCGGGCATGCCTCTGGCCACCCTGACACTGTGCTCTCGGCGACAGCCGACAGGGGCGAGACGCCCGACCTGCAGACTTCGTCACAAACTGTTACGTCGGCCAGTGACGACCGTCACACGGGGACTCAATCGCCGCATCAAGCCCCTCATGAATCCGGCCGCGCTGTCGCTCTAGTCACCAAGACCCCAAGGCTCGCGGAGATTCCGCCATGGCAACTGCTACCGTTACGTCCATCGTTCCGACCAAATCCATGCAACTCATGGACGAGTGCCAACGCCTGACCGGCTTACGCATGCCCGAGGCCTTTAAGGAGGTACTCAGCCAAGCCGACGATGTGTTGTTCAAATTTGCCAACGGCGCTGACAACTCGCGGCGTCAGAACCTGTTCTTCGACGCTATGCGCGAATTGCGCTTGAAACGTGCCGAGATAGAAACCGCGTTCCATAGTCATCTGACTGCCACTCTGCGCGAGTCCATAGAACCGGCCCGGCTCGGTACACGCCGCGCCGCGGCCAACGTCGATGGTGAGCTATCGCTGATCGGAATGGACGAGGTGGAAGAAGACCTCGCCATCACCAACTTTGTCTCCAACGCAAAAAATCGCTGCGCGCGCGAGCTGTTTGCCATAGAACAACGTTTGGCCGTGCTCTTGAAACAGCCCAAACTCAACGACGAGAGCAACCCGATCAGCCCACTCGCGATCGGACGTGCGCTGCGCCGCGCCTGTGAGAGCCTGAGCGCTGATATTGAGGCGCGTATCACCTTGTATAAATTGTTTGACAAGATCGCGACGCCGGTACTGTTGCAGTTTTACCTGGAGCTCAATCAGATCTTTGCCCAGGGTGGTGTGCTGCCACAATTGACCAATACCACGCTTGGCAGCGCCCCCGCACGGCGCACACGGGTTGTCATCGAAAGCGATGGCGAGCGCGTCGAAGCGACGGGCGAAGATATGTTCTCCACGCTTAGCCAACTCATGCAAAATCAGCCCGGACGCGCTGGTGGTGGTATGGGTATGGGTATGGGTATCGGTATGGGGAACGGTGCCAGCGGCGTACCGTCCATCGTCAATCTGGCCAACGGCGGCACTGGCGGTGGCGGCTTTCCGTCCCTTAATTTCGATCAGTCCGATGACTTTCTCAGCGTACCGGCGCTGGTTGATGCGCTAACCGGCTTCCAGCGCGGCGCTGCGTTTGGCGCTGAGGGTGTGGCCCTTGGCAGCGGCGACGGCGTTGGCACAACGACCGCAGGCCAGGGCAATGTGTTACGCGGCTTACGCACCAGCGGCGCGATTGGTCAGATGGCACCGAGTCATGACCTCACCCTGGAGATCGTGTCGTTGCTGTTCGACTATATCCTGCAGGACAAGTCTATACCCGATGCTTTAAAGGCCTTGTTAGGTCGCTTGCAGATCCCGGTCCTGAAGGTCGCCATCCTCGAGCGCGAAGTGTTCTCCCACAAAACCCATCCGGCACGTCGCCTGCTCGATGCCCTGGCACGCGCCTCGGTCGGCTGGTACGAAGGGCTGCCGCAATCCGATGCCCTGTACGACAAAATGGAACAGTCCATCGACCGCATCGTGCGTGAGTTCGACGATGACGTGGCGCTATTTCAGGAGGTGCTGGACGATTTCATCGCTTTTGTGGAGCAAGAGGCCGGTCACGCCGACCAGCGCGCCGAGCGATCCTCACGCTCGCTGCGCACACGTGAGCAGATTGTCTTGGCGAAAATGGTCGTAGACGAGGAACTGCGTGTGCGGCTGAAGGGCTTCGACGTGCGCGAATTTGTGCAGAACTTCCTGCTCGATTATTGGCGTCAGCTCTTGATCATTACTCACGTCGAACATGGCATCAACAGCGATGAGTGGCGCGAACAGATCAAAACCGTCGATGAGCTGATCTGGTCCGTACAGCCCAAAACCAGCCCGGACGATCGCAAACAATTGAGTGCGCGCCTGTCGCAGATGTTGAAAACCATCAAGCGTGGCATGGTGACCTTGGAGATGCCCAATGCGGAGTGCTCGAAGTTCTTAAGCATGCTTGCCAGCCTGCATGTGGTTGCCATCAAGAACATTGAAGAAACAAGCATCGCGGCGCGCAAACTGAGCCACGCGGTCGACACGGTTGCGCCGGCTCCCTGCAAACCCGCCGACGTCAACGATCCTTCCAGCGAAGAATTCATCAAACGCGGACTGGCGCGTCTGTTCGAGCGCAAAGCCGGTGAACCCATTGAACTGGATATTGATTTCTCGGCCTTTGAGCCCGCTACGGCGGAGGAGGCGCCGCGCGCTACGTTCAGCGACGACGTGACCGATGAAACCGATATCGAACAATTCGTTGAGCAGATCACGACCATGGATCTTGGCGACTGGATGGAATTCATTGACGAGGACGGCAACCGGGTGCGGGGTCGTTTCACCTGGATCAGCCCCACCACCGGCCGCTATCTTTTCACCAATCGTCAGGGCGACATGATGCGAGACACCTCGCTCATCGACCTCGCGCAACTGCTTAAGGGCAAGCACGCAGTCATCATTCACGCTGACGCGGACCCGCTGTTTGATCGGGTACTGGGTGAGTTGATAGATAAACTCGAGGCCCAGACCGCCGCCTGAGCGCGTGCCGAGCGGGCGGCTGCGAGGCCGCCTGGCCAGCCGGGGGCAAAGCCCGGCAACTGCACTGGGCAGGCTTGCCAGATTAGCTATTTAGTTAATATATTAAGTATTGACTTCTAATCTGTCCGACCAGCGCCATGGCAATCCAGGACTTCAGCCACTCTCTGCCAATGATGCTCTACCGGGCGCTGGACGCGGTGATGCCACGGTTTCGCCGCATCTTCACCGCCGCCGGCCTGACCGAGCAACAATGGCGCGTGCTGCGCGTGCTGTGGGAACACAACGAGATCCCCCAGGGCGCACTGGCCAATCTGACCTTGATTCCACCCCCGAGCCTGATCGGGGTGCTCGACAGGCTTACCGCCAACGGCTTGATCGAACGACGCCGCTACGAGGGCGATCGCCGCGTGGTGAACGTGGCAGCCACCCGCGCCGGGCGTCGCCTGGAAGAAAAGCTCATGCCCGCGGTCGCCGCCGTTTACGCCGAGCTCCGCGCTTCGCTGGACAGTGAAACCTGGGCACGACTCGAGTATGGATTGCAATGTTTAAGCGGCGACACGCCCGTCACCCACCCCGAAAAAAAGCGCGCGCCCCGACCGCGCACCAGGAGCAAAAAATGAACAACTCCACAAGCGGTGGCGGCATACGCACTGGCAAAGCGTATCTGGCTGGACTGCAGGATGATCGCGACGTATGGCTGGCCGGCAAACGCGTCGCGGACGTCACCCGCGAAGCGGGCCTCGGCCGCGGCGCTCACTCGCTGGCCGGATTCATGGACAAACAATTCGATCCGGCGCTGACCGACGTACTCACCTATGAAGACGGCGGCCGGCGTTATGGCATGTCGTTCCTGACACCCCGCTCGCAACACGATGTGGCGCGGCGCGGCGCGGCCTTTTACGAGTGGGCACGCTGGTCAAACGGCATGTTCGGTCGCACACCCGACTATAAAAACGGCTCACTCATGGCGTTTGCCGCCGGCGCCGATTTTCTCGCCCAGGGTCGCCCTGAGTTTGGCGAAAATATGCGCCGCTATTACCGCTACATACGCGACCACGACAAGGTGCTGACCCATACCCTGGTCAATCCCACCTTCAATCACGCCCAGGCCAAGGATGGTAAATACAGCGATAAGGTCGCTCTGCAAATCGTCAAGGAAACCGACGCCGGCATCGTCGTAAACGGCGCGCGCCTGCTTGCAACCCTGGGCCCGGTTGCCGATGAAATCGAGGTTTTCCCCTCCAGCCTGCTGACCGCCTCGCCGGAAAATCTGCCGTTTGCCTTTGCTTTTGCGCTACCGATCGCAACGCCCGGCATACGCCTGATCTGCCGCGACAGCTACGACCACGGCCAATCCCATTTTGATGCGCCCTTGGCGTCACGCTTTGAAGAAATGGACGCCGTGGTGGTGTTCGATAAGGTGCTGGTGCCCTGGGAACGGGTTTTTATGTACCGCGAACCGCTGTTATGCAACCGAGCGTTTGCCGAGACCAATGCTGTGGTTCACATGATGCACCAGGTCGTGTGCAGCAAGTTGGCCAAGGCTGAGTTCATCGTCGGGCTGCTGTGTGCAATGGCACGCGCCACCGGCAAGGACAAGGATATGGAGGTCAAAGGGCAAATTGCCGAGGCGATGTGGATCGCCGAAAGTGTGCGCGCCTTTCGTTACGCCGGTGAAGGTCAGGCGCACGCCGATCAGCGCGGGGTGTTTGTACCCCTGCGTCGTCCACTCGACACCTCGCGCAACCTGTTTCCAAAAATGTACCCGCGCTTGATCGAACTGGTGCAATTGCTGGGTTCAAGCTCGCTGGTCGCTATCCCCTGCGAAGCCGATTTTTCCAATGCCATCGCGCCGGATGTTTCGCAGTATTTTCAAACCGTCAATCTCAACAGCCGTGACCGCATTGCGCTGTTTCGTCTCGCTCACGATGTCGCCGTGTCAGCCTTTGGCAGCCGTCAGACCCTCTATGAGCGTTTTTTCTTTGGTCCGCAGAACATCATGGCGTCGATCTATTTCGACCTGTACGACAAGGACGACATGATCGCGAGAGTGGAAACGCTGCTAGCGGGCACCTGACGCCCGCTATTCGCCCGCCTCACTCCCAAGCGCCGTAGAAAATTCTGCCAGCAATTTGTACAGGGTCTTGAGTTTCTGACCGCCAAACTGGTCCGCGATCGCAGCATATAAAGCCTCTGCATCAGGTGCCACCTGGTCAAACAGCCGGCGGCCCCGTGCCGTGAGTGCGAACATCACCCGGCGTTGATCACTGGCATGGGCGCTGCGCTTCACCAGGTTCTGTTTTTCGAAATATTGCAGGATGCGGGTCAGACTCGGCGCCAGCAGAATGCTGCGCCGGGCCAGTTCGCGGCCGTCGAGAGCCTCGTCAGCCGCCAACACACGAATTACACGCCACTGTTGTTCCGTGATGCCATGGCTGCGCAACATCGGACGAAAGCGCGCCATGGCTGCCTCGCGCGCTTTCAGCAGCTGCAGGGGCAGGGACAGTTCGATGTCGCGCAGAAAGCCGCTGGCCCGTGTGGTGGGCAGGCGCTCGGCGCCAACTCTGCGTGCCGGGCTCGCGCTCACAGCGTCTCGGCCACCACCGTATTGGACAAAACGCCGATACCGGGCACTTCCACTTCGACCACATCGCCAGGGCGTAGATATTTGGGTGGGTCAAAACGTGCACCGGCGCCATTGGGCGTGCCGGTGGCAATGATGTCGCCGGGCTGCAAACGATAGAACGTCGAGAGGTAGCTGATCAGATAGCGAAAAGAAAACATGAGATTGGTGGTGACGTCGTTCTGCCGCTCTTCGCCGTTGACACGGGTCATCACACGCAACTCGCCCATGGGGTCGAGCTCCTCGGCACTGACCAACCAAGGCCCCATCGCGCCGGAGTGTTCGAAGTTCTTGCCTTGGGTGACATTAAATTTTGAGTGTCGCAGGTAATCCCGCACCGAACCTTCATTCATGATGGTCAGTCCGGCGACATGATGATGGGCCTGCGCTGCATCGATACGCCGACTGCCACGGCCGATCACAATCACAATCTCGCCTTCGTAGTCGAGCTGGTCCGATTCGGGCGGATCGACGATGGGCACACAATGGCCAACCAGGGAATCGCGCGAACGCATGAATACGCTCGGATACTTCGGCGCTTCGCTGCCGTCCTTATATTCTTCGTTGCGATTGGCGTAGTTGACACCAATGCAGATTATTTTTTCAGGATTGGGAATGGGCGGCAGATAGGTGATATCGGCGAGCGCAAAATCGGCGCTGACGGTGCTGACCTCAGCGGCCAGCGCGCCCAACTGGTCGGCACGCAGTGCGGCGCGTAAATCGCGCAATTCGCGATGGCGGGCGCCGAGATCAATCACACCCGCGCCGTTCACTGCACCAAAGCTTGCACGTCCCTGGTGAATAAAGCTCAGGAATTTCATCGTAGCCGCGGCTCGCTGAGCAGACCCGCGCGCTCCAGTACGCCATCCAGACGCCGCTCAAGTTCCGGGGTGGCCGGCACCATCGGCAGGCGGTGTTCGTTGCGATCGATAATGCCGAGTTTTTTCATCATGTACTTCATGGGGATCGGGTTGGTGTCATAAAACACGGCCTGATTGATCTCAAGCAGGCGCTGATGCAAGGCCCGTCCGCTTGCCATGTCGCCGCGCCACACGGCCTCACACATTTCCGCCAGCACCGCAGGGCGCAGATTGCCAACCGCGTTCATCAGTCCACAAGCGCCGATCGCCATCATCGGGAAGGACAGCTCTTCGAGCCCGACAAATATCTTGAAGTCGGGCCCAAATGCCGCCAGGCACTCGCTCACCAGGCCGAGATCATTAACCGCATGTTTCATGCCGACGAAGTGCGGCGAGCGCTCGCGGATAGCCTGCATCGAGTCCAGCGTGACATTAACGGCGGCCCGACCGGGGATGTGATAGATCATCCATGGTGTTTCGTGCTGGGCCGCAAGGGTCAGGTAATACTGCACCAGACCGCGCTGCGGCGGGCGAATGTAATAGGGCGTTACCACCAGCAACGCGTCGACCCCGGCCTTCACGGCGTGTTGGGTGAGGACCTCGGTCTCGGCCAGGGATTGTGAACCGGTGGCCGCAACGACCGGCACACGACCTTTGACGGTCGCCATGGCGATATCGACCAGACGATTGCGCTCCTCGGTAGTGAGTGTTGACGGTTCGCTGGTCGTGCCATTGACCAGTACCCCATGGGAGCCATTGGTGCCTTGGAACTCGATCAAGGCAGCGTAGGTTTCGTAATCAACTGCGCCGTTTTTGAACGGCGTAACGACCGGCGGAATCGAGCCTCTGAGCGCCAGGTTATTGGACATCGTGTGCACCTTCGAATGGCAGGACCAATGCCGCATCTTGCTTGACGGCAGCGGCCGCCTGAGTATAGTTAACATGTTAATCGCTTGCAACGCGGAGTTCCTTGCCCATGCCTCATCTCACCGTTGAGTACACAGCCAACCTCGAACCGCAATTACAATTGCCGCAGCTGATCGCGGCCTTGCATGAAACGGCAGCGAGCATTGAGGCCTTCCCGGTAGCGGGTCTGCGCACCCGTGCCGAACGGCGCGACCATTACCGTATCGCCGACGGCCATGCCGCCAATGGCTTCGTGCATTTAACCCTGCGCATTGCCCACGGCCGCAGCGTCGAAGTGCGCAAGGCCGCCGGTGACTTACTGTTCGCGACACTGTGTCGTGAGCTGCAGCCCCTGTTGGACCAACGTCCCCTCGCCGTTTCATTTGAGATCAGCGAAATCGACCCGGTGTTGAATTACAAAGGCGGCAACATCCGCGAGTACATGGCCACGCGCGGCACAGCGTGAGGGCAACACCGTGAGCAAGACCTTGAGCGATAATCTGCAAGCTGCCGAAGTTTTATTGGCGCGTTTTCGTCAGCAGCCCCTCGGGCACTTTATCAATGGTCAGGCCTGCGCCGGCAGCAGCGGCCACCACTTTGACAACCTGACGCCCATCGACAACTCCGTCATCGGCAAGGTGGCGGCCGGCAATGCTGAAGATATCGATAAAGCTTGCCGTGCCGCCCAGGCCGCCTTTCCAGCCTGGCGCGATCTGGCGGGCGATGCGCGCAAGGCACTGCTGCATCGCATTGCCGATGCTATCGAAGCCCGTGCTCACGACATCGCGTTAGTCGAAAGCTTTGATTCGGGTCAAGCCGTGCGTTTCATGAGCAAGGCGGCCATACGGGGCGCTGAGAACTTTCGCTTTTTTGCTGATCGCGCGCCCGGCGCACGGGATGGGCAAGCGCTACCGGCGGAAGAACATCTGAACTACTCGGTGCGTCAACCGCTCGGTCCGGTCGGGGTGATTACGCCATGGAATACACCCTTCATGCTGTCCACCTGGAAGATCGCACCGGCGCTGGCCGCTGGCTGTACCGTGGTGCACAAACCCGCGGAATGGTCGCCCTTGTCAGCCATGTTGCTGGCGGAAATTGCCTTCGATGCGGGCCTGCCGGCCGGGGTCCTGAATGTGGTGCAGGGTCTGGGTGAAGACGCGGGCAAGCCGCTGACTGAACATCCCGCCATCAAAGCCATCGCCTTTGTTGGCGAGTCCATTACCGGTAGTCACATCATGCAGCAGGGTGCGGCGACCCTGAAACGCGTGCACTTCGAACTGGGTGGCAAAAACCCCGTGATCGTTTTTGACGATGCGGATATTGACCGTGCGCTGGACGCCGTGGTGTTCATGATCTATAGCCTCAATGGTGAGCGCTGCACATCGTCCAGCCGGCTGCTGGTGCAGGAGGGTATCGCGGCGCGTTTCATCGACAGGCTCAAAGCGCGCATCGCGCGGCTTAAGGTTGGACATCCGCTCGATCCGGCGACGGAATTGGGCCCGCTCATTCATCGCCGCCACTATGACAAGGTCTGCAGCTATTTCGACATTGCGCGCGCTGGTGGCGCGACCATCGCAGCGGGTGGTGAAGCAGCGAGCAGCAAGGGCCCCGGCAACTATGTTGAACCCACACTCTTTGTCGATGCCAACAATGCCATGCGCATCGCCCAGGAAGAGATCTTCGGACCGGTTTTGACTGCCATTACCTTCAAGGACGAAGCCCATGCCCTGGCCCTGGCCAATGATGTGCCCTATGGCCTTGCGGCCTATGTATGGACCCAGGATATCGGGCGCGGCCACCGCCTGGCGCGCGCACTGGATGCCGGCATGGTTTGGATCAATTCGGAAAACAACCGGCATTTGCCATCACCCTTTGGTGGCATGAAAGCCAGCGGCATCGGGCGCGATGGGGGTGATTACAGCTTTGAATTTTATATGGAGACTAAAAACGTGTGTGTGGCCATGGGCAGTCACACCATTCCGACACTGGGGGCTCTATGAGCCTCTATCAATTGCAGAAATTCCTCTATGTGCTCAATCGTGAGCCGGACGCGCAGCACCAATACCGCCAGGACCTGGAGTCACTGCTCAGTCGTTACATGCTCACCGCGGAAGAACAACAAGCACTGCGCGAGGGTGACATCGGCTTGTTGTACGTGCTTGGTGTAAACGGTCAGATCCTCATGCACTACGCCGCTTTTCTCGGCATCGCATGGTTTGACTATCTGCAGCTCATGCGTGATGGCGTCGCTAAACATGGCCCGGTACGCGCCGGTGTTTACGCCATGACAGGCGGGGGCGCGCGCTTCACCAGCGAAGGAGGTGTGCCATGAGTCTGGTTTACGCCGGCGTATGCAGCCATGGCCCCGGCATGACCGGGCGCGCTCATCTGGTGGAAAACACCGCGCGACGCGATGAGTTGTTCGCCAAGATGGCACGCATGGGTGAGGAGATCGCCGCGAGTGGCGCCGAGGCCCTGTTGGTAGTGGCGGCGGAACACTTTGCCAACTTCTTCATGAACAACATGCCTGCGTTATGCATCGGCATGTCCGCCGAATCTGAAGGCCCGATTGAAGATCCTGCGTGGCTGCGTATTCCACGCACCCGTGTGCCGGGCAATGCCGATCTCAGTCGGCGTATCGTGCGCGAAGTCATGCAGACCGTCGACACCGCTTATGCCGAAGAATGGAAATTTGATCACGGCATCATGGTGCCGCTGCATTTCCTCACCCCGGATTACAAGCTGCCTGTCGTGCCGGTCAATATCAATTGCCAGGGTCCGCCGCTCACGCCACTGGCGCGCGCCTGGGCCTTTGGCGAAGCCCTGCGGCGCGCCTGTGACATCGTGCCGGAAAAAATTGCCTTGCTGGCCACCGGCGGTATTTCCCACTGGCCGGCAACACCGGACTCGGGAAAGATCAATGAAGCCTGGGATCGGGAGTTTCTTGCGCGTCTGTTGCGCCAGGACCGTGACGCCGTGCTGTCCTACACCGATGAGGATACCTATCGCGATGCCGGCCAGGGCGGATTCGAAATTCGCACCTATATCGCCGCGGCGGCAGCGGCACGGGGTTGCGGTGAATTGCAGTACTACACGGCGGAACTGCCGCTGTTTGCCGTCGGCTGTACGGTCGCGCGCTTCGCCATCGCCTGAGCGCTGGTGCCGGCGAGAGCGGCCGGTGTTATTACGATAACTCCTGCCTGAGTATTGTTGCTGCCTCAACCAAGGCACGCAGTTTCCCCGACGCCGCTTCGGCACTCAGATACTTCATCCCGCAGTCCGGTGCCGGCATCAGACGCTCGGCTGCGACAAATGGCAGTGCGCGACGAATGCGTGCCGCCAGGGTTGCGACACTCTCGACGTCGTTAGTCGATAAATCGATCACACCCAGCACGATGGTTTTCTTCGAGAGGTCTTGCAGCACCCCAAGATCGAGGTGAGGTTGCGCGGCCTCGATCGAGATCTGATCAGCAACACAATCTGCCAGCTGCGCAAGAAAAGCATAGGCCTTGGGTTTGTTGGCGGAGACGATGAAGCCGTAGCCAAAACACAGATGCACAGCGGTGGTCACCGTAATGCCTTGCAGCGCGCGATTGATGGCTTTGACTCCATAGCGGTTGGCGCCATCGGGATCATCGCGCAGCCAGGGTTCGTCGAGTTGAATGACGTCGGCGCCCGCCGCGGCCAGCTCGTGCGCTTCGTCATTGACCGCTGCCGCATAGGCCATGGCGACAGCCTCCGCATCACCGTAGTAGGTATCGTGCGCTTGTTTACTCAAGGTAAACGGGCCGGGCAAAGTGATCTTCACGCGACGATCGGTATTGCGCTTGAGGAAACACAGATCCGCCACTTCCACCGCAGCCTTGCGTAACAATGGGCCGACGATGCGAGGCAGCGGTATTTCGAAACCCTGCGCAACGCGGATGAAGGGATCCGCCAGATCGAGGCCCGACAGCGCGGTCGCAAAGCGGTTGGAGTAACTTTCGCGACGCATCTCACCGTCGGTGATGATGTCGATACCGGCGCGTTCCTGCGCACGGATCGCGAGCAGCGTGGCATCGTCCTGGGCCTGGGCCAGCCACGGTTCGGGTACGCGCCAGATGTCCGGCGCCCGCACCCGTGGCACGACCTTGGCTTTTAATCGTTCATGATCAACTAACCAGGCAGGCTGCGGATAACTGCCAATTACCGTGGTTGGAAAGAGTTTGTCGTATTGCATGGGCGCAGCTTCCCAACAGGTCGTCACATCGTTGCCAGCCAACATAACATGCACGTCGACCGCTACGGCAGTTCGCTTTTACAATCAACCCCCCTGCCATGCAGCCTGAGGAGCACGCGCCACGATGAAACTCGCGAGTCTGAAACGTGGTGGTCGCGACGGCACCCTGGTTGTGGTTGATCGCAACATGCAATACGCGGTCGGCGTGGAAGATATCGCGCCGACTCTGCAGGCGGCGCTGGACCACTGGCCGGATGCAGCACCGCGTCTCGCGGCGGTCAGTGCCGCACTGGCCGCGGGCCAGTGCGCACAGGCTTTTGCGTTTGATCCTCGTGCGGCGGCCAGTCCCCTGCCCCGTAGTTTTCAGTTCCTCGATGGCTCGGTTTATCTTTATCACATGGAAAAAGCGCGGCGTGCGCGCGGCGCCGAGATGCCCGCCAACTACCGCACGGAACCTTTGATGTATCAGGGCCTGTCCGATGGTTTCATCGCTCCTTACGAGCCATCGTTTTGGTCCAGCGAAGATCTGGAGATCGACTACGAAGCGGAACTCGCCATTGTCACCGACGATGTGCCGATGGGGGTAAGTGAGGAAGATGCCGCCCAGCACATCAAGCTGCTGATGCTGCTGAACGATTGGACAGCAAGAGCATTAACCCGCAGCGAACTGCCCAGGGGTTTTGGGTTTGTGCAATCCAAACCAGCCAGCGCATTTTCGCCGATAGCGCTGACCGTCGACGAACTCGGTCCCGCCTGGGATGGTGGCAAACTGAGCCTGCCACTGCGCGCGAGCATCAACGGCCACCTGATTGGGGAACCCAACGCCGGACACGATATGTTCTTCACCTATCCCCAGCTCATAGCCCATGCCGCGCGCACCCGTGCACTTGGCGCCGGTACCATTATTGGCGGCGGTGCGGTTTCCAATCGTGATCCGAGTACTGGCCACGGTTGTCTGGCGGAGGTGCGCATGGACGAACAGCTCAGCCATGGCGAGGCCCGCACCCCCTGGCTGCGTTTTGGTGACGTGGTCAGGATAGAAATGTTCTACGCACAGGGCGCATCATTATTTGGTGCCATTGAGCAGCGGGTGGCTCAAGCATAACGGCGGTGTGTCGCAGTCTTGTACTCGACCTCGCGCAAGCCCAGGGCTTTGCAGCGAACACTCGCCAGCGGATGCTAAAGAGTCCGGCACGGTTGTAACATGGCACACCACGTCCGTGGCGCGACCTGCACCCATGAAACACTACCTTGGTGGAGCGAAAGCATGAATAAGGGCATCGACATCGTCGTGATCGGCAGCGGCTTCGGCGGCTCGATCAGCGCCGCACGACTGGCGGAGGCGGGCTTTGCAGTGACACTGCTGGAACGTGGCCCGTGGCGGGACACCGTGCCGGTGCGTTCCATGGGGATCACCAAACGTTCAGCGCTGCCACGCGGCTGGCAGATACCAACGCGTCTCCTGCGTGCGGTGGGCAGCAACTGGATGCCGGGCAGCCGCCTCAAACTCAGCAAACATGGCTTGTTTGAAATTTTTTTTGCCAAGGGCGTGACCGTGGCCTGTTCTTCGGGCGTCGGTGGTGGCAGCCATGTGTATTCTGCTGTCAACGTGCGGCCCCTGGCCGAGCGCTATTGGGAGGGCCACCACGCGGCGATTTCCGATGCGGTGATGTCGCCCCATTACGACGCCGTGCTGGAACGCATGGGTTCAACCACCCCCATGGCCGACCATCGCATTCCCAATACTTCCGCAGCGCGCTTCAAGAACAACCCGGTGCTGGAACCTGCGGCACCGCCACCGGATCCGCGTCTGGGTTATATGCTGCCTGAAGATCCTGACCATCCCGTTAAAGTGACCGATGAAAACGGCGTCGAGCGCTATGAAGTGGACTACAAGGGCAATGACGATGGCTTCCTGGGCTCGCCCAAGGGTGGCAAAACCACCCTCGATGCGGTTTATCTCGCGCCGGCGTTAAAACGCGGCCTGACGGTGCGCGACATGGCGGAAGTGAGCGCCATCGTGCGGCTGGGCGACACACCCGACGCGCGCTACCGCATCGAGTTCATCGACCACCACAGTGGCAAACGTGATGCCATCACCGCCAGCCATGTAATCCTGGCCGCCGGCACCTTGAATACGCTGCGCATCCTCTTACACAGCCGCGATGTGATCGGCGGCTTGAGCGGCATGCCACAACTTGGCAAGCACTTCGGCAGCAATGGTGATTATTTCGGTTTCTGGGATTACAACGAACCCGGGCTCGATCAGACCCTGGGTCTGCCGACCACCGGCGGCGTGCGGCCGCGTGGCGAGACCACGACGCCCATGATCGGCGGCGGTGGTTTACCGTCGGTCGACAGCTACCCGCTGCCTAAACGTCTCAGGGAGCGCCTCAAGCGCGGCACCATCGTCGCCGGGCTCGGTGAAGACAATATGTGCGGCACGGTATGCCTGCGCGGTGGCAAGCTGCATATCGAATACGACACCGGGCGCAGTCCGATCTTTCAACGGATCAAGGATTCCTTCGACAAAATGGCAGGTCTGACCGGCAAAAAAATCTATGCACCCAAAACCCCGATCACGGTGCATCCCACCGGCGGCGCCTGCCTGGGCGAAAGCATCGAGAACGGCGTGGTCGACGCCGATGGTCAGGTATTCGACAACCCCGGCTTGTATGTTGCCGACGCGGCGGCCTTGCCACGCGCTCCTGGCGGCCCGCCGTCCATGACCATCGCCGCCTGGTCTGATCATCTCGCCACGAGCTTCATCGGCAAACACGCGGCGCCTTAGTCCTGCGCGACTGGCACCGTGTGGTATCAGTCGCTTCAATAAGCGACACAGGGTCGGACGTTCAGGCTTTTTTCCTGGCCGTTTTTTTCGCTGCACTTTTTTTGGCGGGCTTCAGCGCGTCGAACAAGCGCG
>JANOXY010000444.1:0-3495 GCA_031418675.1 Pseudomonadota bacterium | reverse complement strand
TCCCTACAGGCCTTCTGTTTCGAAGGCTCCCTGGTCGTGGAAGTCAGCGCTTATTTGAGCTCGGCGTTCTCCAATACGAAGTCCAGCAGCTCTTCGGCCGCGCTCAGTGGGTCCATGGTCTCGCTCCAGTCGTATTCGCAGCCATAAATAAATTCATTGTTCTCTGACACACGATGGCGCACATGGCAGGCGATGCGGCGCACACTGCGGCCGGGCAGGCGCAAGGCCAGGGACAATTCGTCATAAGCGCTCAAGGTCTGATGGGCGCTCGCACCAACACGCAGGCTAACGCCGACGTTGGAGATATTGCGTACGCCGACCGCATAGCTGCGCACGTTGCGCTCGGTCACTTCGCTAGGCATGACCTCAGCTTCCAGTCCGATACCGTTGGCGGGTACCACACCACGTTGTAGAGCGCGGCGATTGAACAGTGCGTAATGTTCGTTGTGTTGCAAGGTCGTCTCCACGTGCTGACCTTCAAAGACCAGGTGCACGGTTTGGGCGCGTTCATCGTCAGAGACCCCGACCACACGCGCAAGCATGTTGTTTTCGTAGTCGTAGCGTCGTGAGCACAGGGCGAGGGTGATTTGTTCGCCCGGCTTAAAGCGCGCCTCCGCCGCCAGCGCGCGATCGAGCCGGACCCGCGCTCCGCCTACCGCTACATCGTCGATTACAGCCCGCACCAACTGATGGCGCTGGCTCAAGATGGTTAAGTCGAGCTCATCGGGCGAGTCCGGCGTGACACGATAAGCCGCTCGTCGGTTACTCGAATCGGGAAGCTTCTGCATGGGTCGGTCTCGGGGCTATGGCGCGATGCGAGGCGTGATTCTAGTGCCGAGCGTGACCAAGGACGCCGAAACCTTGAGCACAAACGGGACGAAATTAGTTATAGATTGTTAAATAGTCGTCGCGCGCAGGTGAGGTATGCCTGCGCAGGCGGTTCGAGCGTTTTGAAAATCTGCTCGCGGATCTCCGCTAAGGACAAAAACATGACCAGCAGTGCGCGGCTCGCCGCCATCCATTCCCTCGACCACGTTGCGCTACGCGTGCCGGATTTGAGCCTCGCGGCGAGCTTCTACGAAGCTTTCGGGCTCAGCGTGGCGCGGGTTGGTGAAGTGCTCACCCTCAAGTGCACCGGTAGTGGCCACGTTTGGGCGCGCATCGTCCAGGGCACGGGCAAAGGCCTGGCGTGGTTATCCTTTGGCTGCTCCGATACCGACTATCGTGGGCTGTTGCGTCAGCTTGAAGCGTCCGGTGCGCAGCGTCAGGACGCGCCTCGGGAGGCCGAGTCAGGTGGCAGTTGGTACGCTGATCCCGATGGCAATCTGTTGCAGATCAAGGTGGGGCCCAAGGTCTCGCCGAGCAGCCGTCAGCCGGTGCAGCCGCTTATGCCGGAGCGCTTGCGTGGCGTCGAAGGCGGGCGCAAGGGCGCCCCCCGCGTACGCCCGACGAGGCTTTCCCACGTGATGTTGTTTTCCCATGATGTGCCGCGCCAAAGCGCTTTTTATTGCGACACCATGGGACTCGGTTTAGCCGATACTTCGCTCGATCTGCTGTCGTTTTTGTATGCCAGGCAAGGCTCGGATCATCATGTATTAGCCTTCGCCAAATCGGCGCGGCGCGGCTTTCACCACGCCGCCTGGGTCGTGCCCAGCATGGAGGAGTGCGGCTTAGGCGGGCGGCAGATGGCTGATGCCGGATATGTGCATGGCTGGGGTGTGGGGCGCCACGGTGTGGGCTCCAATCATTTCCACTATGTGCGTGACCCTTGGGGTTCCTATTGCGAATACAGCGCGGACATCGATTTCATCGCCAGCGGCGCGGCCTGGACCAGCGGTCAGCACGATCCCCTTGAAGCGCTGTGTTATTGGGGCCCCGATCTGCCTGAAACGTTTCTGGTTAACAGTGAAAGTGCATCGCCGGTCTAACCGCTCAGCGGCTGTCCTGTACTGCCCTTCTGTACTCCCCTGGGAGCCAGCCGCACAATACCCGTGATACAAGCCGTAGTCGCATCGGCGCTCAGCGGCGACAGCAAGGGGAGCAGAGTCAGTGAAAGACTTCACCGTCGAAAACCTTACCGAGGAAGTGATCAAGGCCTACAGCGCTAACGCGGTATCGCCGCGCATGCAGCAGATCTTCGCTTCGCTCATCACTCACCTGCATGGTTTTGTGAAAGATGTGCAGCTGACCGAGGCCGAGTGGTTCGCCGCCATTGAATTTCTGACGGCGACCGGCAAGAAGTGCGACGACAAGCGGCAGGAATTCATCCTGTTGTCCGACACCCTCGGTGTGTCGATGCTGGTCGACGCGCTCAATCATCCCAAAGGCGGGGCCGGTACCGAGTCCACGGTGCTCGGGCCGTTTTTTGTTCCCGATTCGCCCGATCTGCCCTATGGCGGCGACCTGCGTCGCCGGCAACTGGACCAAGCCCTGCCCTGTCTGGTGACAGGCAAGGTCACGGATCAGGCGGGTAAGGCACTGGCCGGTGCCACGCTCGAGGTGTGGCAAACCGCCGCCAACGGTTTGTACGACGTGCAGGACACCCAGGCACCGGAGTGGAATCTGCGTGGACGTTTGACCACCAATGAGCAGGGCTTATACGCCATGGTGACGGAAAAACCGGTGTCCTATCCGGTGCCGACCGACGGCCCGGTGGGGCGCATGCTGGCTGCCGGCGGGCGCCACGCGTTTCGCCCGGCGCACTTGCATTTCATGGTCAAAGCCGCAGGCTGCGAACCCTTGGTGACCCACGTTTTTGTAGACGGCGATCCTTATCTCGACTCCGACGCCGTATTTGCCACCAAGGAAAGTCTGGTCGGCGAGTTCACCACCAGCAGCGATGCCAGCGAGGCCCAGCGTTTTGGACTGCCCACGCCCTTTAGCAGACTGCGTTTTGATTTTGGTTTGATGCGGCTCTAGTAAGGGCGACGCGAGATGGCCCATGGCGCGATGACCTTCAGCAGATCGCTGGCCCTGCTCCTGGCATGGATGGTCTGCCTGGCGCCGGTGTGCAGCTACGCCGACTGCCCAAGCCTTATCGTCCAACTGACGAAAGCATTAAATTATTCGACAGACGAAGCGCTGACTTTCCTGAGCGACTGCAAGATCTGGCCGGCCGATCCAAGCAAGACCATCGTGGCCTTAGCTCAATATCAAGCGAATTCAAGTATGAGTTCGCCGCCCTGGGATGACGGGCTCTACGATCTCGATGTTGTCGTCGCAGCAAGCGCTAGCGGTGATATCTTGCAGCGAATTTTTCAGAAGGGCGCTTTAGTGTCCGATGCCCTCTACCTGAAGAGCATTAGCATCGATACCGGGCGGTACCCATTGGCGCCAAATGGCCGAGCTTTCGGCGTCAGGGCTATGCGTGGCAATCCCCACGCTGCCTTTCATGGCGCGGTGGAATCCAATATTCTTAAAGTACGCGGGCTGCAGGTCGCCTCGTGCGGACAAGTCGATACCGATGGCGAAACAGGGTACGAAACCATCGTGCTG
>JANOXY010000443.1:0-7624 GCA_031418675.1 Pseudomonadota bacterium | reverse complement strand
AGCTCGGCGAGCTTCCAGCCGGCGTTCTTGGCCTGCGAGATCTTCGACTGCACGACGCGCGGCGTGAACGTCTTCTCGGGGAGGTCGGTGCCCTTCATCGCCTTCTTGATCAGCGCGAGCTGGTCGTCGGCGTCGAACACGACGAACGAGGGCGGGAGCTCGAGACCGGCCAACGGGCCATGATGAACGCCAATACCGCCAACCCGACCCTGGTGACCCTGGTATGGAAGGAACCACGCAACCATCTCTTCGTGTTTGTTGATGAGGTCGGAAATAAATCCAGCACCCTGACCTTGCAGCAGGTTGCCATGTACCTGCGCCGCGGCATATTGCGCGTCCTCGCTATGGAGATCGAAACGCCGCCGCTCGAGCGCGCCATGTTGGGCGTGGTCGATCAGTTGCACATTCAGGTGGAAGAGCAGGCGACCTGTGATCCCCTGACCGGTTTTTTGACCCGACGCTTTTTTGCCGAGGCCATCGATGCGGCGCTCGCGACTGTTGAGGGCGGTGGTAACAAACAGGCGGCCTGCTGCCATATTTCCATCGAGAATCTGAAACAGGTCAACGACGAATTCGGTGTTGAGACGGGTGATGGCTTGCTCAAGGCGGTGGCCGAAGCGCTACAACAATCCTTGCGGCAGAAGGGGCTGGTTTATGGCCGTTTGAGCGGTTCGGAACTGGGCGTGTATTGGCCGGGTGGCGGCGTGCAGGCTGCGTTGAAGCGGCTACGGGCCGCCTCAGAAGGGCTCAAAGCCGTGGCCATGATGTTGGACGACAGCGTACCTGCCGACGGTGACCGTACGCAGGAGTTGAGCGGAGAGTCCTTGTCCAGCGCCCAGACCGTGGTCAGCGCCATTCACGCCGACATCGTCATCGGTCTGACCGGCACCGACGACGCCATGGTCCAGGCCGAGGGTTTGATGATTGCCGCGCGCGAGGCCTGCGAGACTGCGCGAGGCATGGGCAGCGGCTCGGTATTCGTCGCTGGTAGTGAGTCTGAACAGCGCCGCCAGTTGGAGCAGCTGGCGGCGTACGCGAACAAGGCCCTGGAGCGCGATCGGCTGGTACTGGTGGCGCAGCATGTGGTGAGCTTGACCGACAGCGCACTGCCGCCGGCTTTACATGTGGTGGTCAGCGCGCGCGACCGCGGCGATAAATCCATTCCTGTACATCTTTTTGCGCCGGCCCTGGCGCGTGCCAAGACTGCGGCCGAGATTGATTTGTGGAGCTTCCGTCAGACGTTGGCGTGGATGCTGGATAACGAGGCTCAACTCGAACGCTACGCGGTGGTGATCGTGCCGTTGTCGTCGGCATCCATGAAAAACGAGAGCCTGCCCCAGCAGATCATGAGCGGTTTCATGGAAGTGCCCGTACCACCGGGCAAGATCTGCTTCGAGATCCCCGATCGCGCGGTGGTGGCAAATCTGACCGAGGCGGGCGATCTGATCAGCACACTCAGGGAATTCGGCTGCCGATTTATGCTCGATGAATTTGGCAGCGGCCATGATAATTACGACTATATAAAACGGCTGGAAGTCGACTACGTCACCATCAAATCCTCGTTTGTGGTCGATGCGCAGAAGAATCCCAAGGATTTTGCGATGGCCAAGTCGATCAATGAGCTGGTGCACTTTATGGGTAAAAAGACCATGGACAAGCAGGAGCGGGGACTGGATCTGGCGGCCACCATGCGGGAAATCGGTGTCGATTTTCTCTACGATTTGAGTGAACAGACACAACTTGCGCCGTAATCAAGAACCATGAGCAATCACGACGACATTCCGGCCAAGATCGGCAAATACGACATCGTTGATGTGCTCGGTAAGGGCTCGATGGGTCTGGTCTACAAAGGCCATGACGCTTACGTTGACCGCGCGGTGGCGATCAAGGTCGCTACCAACACCGATGCCGAAGACGACAGCGAGAGCATGGCCAAGCGCATGTTCGTCAATGAGGCCCGCTCGGCCGGGCGCCTCGACCATCCCAATATCCTGAAGGTCTACGAAGCTGGGGAGGAGAACGGCACGCCTTATATGGTGATGGAGTTCATCAACGGCGGCGACACGCTGCGGACTTATTGCAAGCCGGATACGCGGCTGCCTTTGATGAGGGTTGTGCTTTTGATCCGGCAAGCAGCCGATGCGTTGGACTATGCCCATACCCACGGCGTCCTGCACCGCGACATCAAGCCGGCCAATATAATGCTGACTGAGTCGGGCGTGGCCAAGCTTGGCGATTTTTGCATCGCGCGCCGCATGGGCGTCGATCAGACCCAAATCATCGGCTGGTTTGGTTCGCCCTTATATATGTCGCCTGAACAGGCGCAGGACAAGGAGCTGACGCCACAGTCAGATTTATTCTCGCTGGGCTCGGTGTTCTACGAAATGCTGGCCGGTGCGCCACCGTTCGCGGCCAAGGGCTTGTCCAGTCTGATCCAGAAAGTGGTGTGCGAAGATCCACCACCCTTGCCGGAAGTATGTCCCGAAGTGCCCGAGGTGGTGTGGCGAGTGGTCAAGAAGATGCTGACCAAAGACCTCGCCGGACGCTACAAGACCGGGCGCGAGATCGTATTGGATCTCGACAAGCTCATCGAACTGCTCGAACGCTCGCCGATTATGCTCGGCGAAGAAGAAAAAATTGCCTTGATGAAAGAACTGACCTTCTTCTCGCAGTTTTCCAAGAGCGAACTGAAAGAAGTGTCGAAGGTTGCGACCTGGCGCAACTACACCGGCAATGAGACCGTGTTCGCCGAGGGCGACAAAGAGCGTGCGTTCTACGTGCTGGTCGATGGCTCGGTGTCGGTCTCGATCAACGGTACGCGTATCCGCGATCTTGATGCGGGCGAGTGTTTTGGCGAAATGGAATATCTGTCCAACACCGGGCGTACCGCCAGTGTGGTCGCCAATCGTGATGCAACCATCATCAAGGTCGAGCGGGATTTTAAAGAATGGGCCTCGCTGCCGGGTCAGGTGCGGCTGAATCGCGCCTTCCAGGAAGTGCTCATCGACCGTCTGCAGGCCACCAGTAAGGCCCTTGCTCGCGCCTTGCGCTGAACGCCCTGCCTACCTGCGCCGTCAGGAGACGGCGAAGCGCAGATAGGCGATTGCACCCCACACCGACACCATCAACAGGAAGGCCAGGAACACGGCCGCAGCAGCGTAGTCCTTCGCACGCCCCGATAGTTGGTGGTACTCGGTACCGATGCGGTCGGTCAGTGACTCGATAGCCGAGTTGAACAACTCGGTGACCATGAGCATCACCAGACTACCATTCAGAAATACCACATCGAGCGCATCACGGCCGACCCAGAAACTGAGGGGAACCAGCACCGCACTCAACAACACCTCTTCGCGGAAAGCGGTTTCGTGCCGCCAGCCGATGCCCAGTCCGCGCAACGAGTGTCCGCAGGCACGCAGCATGCGCTGAAGACTGTGACGCGCGCGGGCCATGGTCGCGATAGCTTCGAATCAGCTTAGGAGAGAAGGGCGCCAGATAGCGTGGCGTGCAGGTGATGGGCGCGACTGGTAGACATCAGGTTTTATGAAGCTAGGTGTACGACGGGCGGCAGTATAGCCACAGCCCACGCCGACCGCCGTACTGCGTTTGGGGCCGGTAGCTTGCGGAAAGGGTTTGCCTGTATATAATGACAGCTGTTTTTATATACAGGTTTTGTCATGGTCACAGGACTAACGGCACGCCAGGCGGAAATCCTCGCGCTCATACGCCACACCGTGCAAAACACGGGTATGCCACCAACTCGTCAGGAGATCGCGGTGGCACTCGGTTTCCGTTCGGCCAACGCGGCTGAGGAGCATCTGCGCGCGCTGGCCCGCAAAGGCATGATCGAGCTCCTGCCCGGTTCCTCCCGTGGCATACGTATCATCGGTGAGGCGCTCAGTGCGGCCCAGGGCCTGCCGGTGGTCGGGCGGGTCGCTGCCGGCCAGCCCTTACTCGCACTCGAACACATCGAAGAGCATTGTGCGGTCGCCGCCGAGCTGTTCAAACCGCGCGCTGATTACCTGCTGAGGGTGCAAGGCATGAGCATGCGCAACGCCGGCATACTCGATGGTGATCTGTTAGCCGTGCATGCCACCCAGACGGTGCACAACGGCCAGATTGTCGTTGCGCGCATCGATGATGAAGTGACGGTCAAACGTTTCCGTCAGCGTGGCAATCGTATTTCACTGTTGCCGGAAAACCCCGATTTTGAGCCTTTGGAAATCCAACTCGGATCACGTGAGCTGGTGATCGAAGGGCTTGGGGTTGGGGTCCTGAGAACCCACTGGCAATGACACTTGAGGAGCTCCTGCAGCGCGCCTGTGTATGGCGTGCCGGAGCTGGCATGCCAGCCATACGCGCTGGTCTACCCAGTGGCTTCTCGGCTTTGGACAACATCCTGCCGGGCGGTGGCTGGCCGCGTAGCGGTTTGACTGAAATCCTCTCGGCAGCGACCGGCATAGGCGCCCTACGCTTGGTTCTCCCGGCGCTGGCCAGACTGAGTCGCGAGGGGCGCTGGATCATCTGGGTGGCCCCACCCCATGTGCCCTATTCGCCGGCATTGCATGGTTATGGTCTCGATCTGACGCGCGTGTTGGTGGTCGATTTGTCTGAGGATGAAGCCAGCGCGCGGCTTCAGACTCTGTGGGCCTACGAGCAGGCCTTGCGTTTTGATGATTGTGGGGCGGCTCTGCTGTGGCAAGACAGAATCTCGAACCTGCGCCTGCGCCGTCTGCAGATCGCGGCGGAAACCAGTTCCACCTGGGGGCTTGTCTTCCGCCCTGCAAGTTGTGCGTCTCAGCCTTCACCCGCGCCGCTGCGCCTTGAAATTGAAGCTCTGCCCGGTGTGCTTGCCAGTGCCTCTTCGCTGCATGTGAGTGTGCGCAAAGCGCGTGGTGCACAAGCCGGCTTGCATTGCCAGTTGGAACTATAAAAAAGGAAATATCCGATGCCCAGTTCACTGCCTTTAACTACAATTTTTCCAGCCACCGCGCCCGCTGCCGTGCGGCCCGTGGACGACGCGCGGTCGACGGCCCGACCGCTGCCTGCGGCGGCGCTGTGGCTGCACGTGCATCTACCGCAACTGCCGCTAGAGGTGCTGACCCGCGGCATGACCCATAGCCGTGCCTGTGTGCTGGTGCAAGGCGAGGGCAGTCGTCGCAAAGTGGTGATGGCAAATACCCGAGCGGCTGCGCTCGGCATCCGCGCAGGTATGCTGCTTGGTGCTGCCCATGCGCTGGGGGAAATAGTCGAACTTGAGCGCAACGAGCGGGCCGAACAACATGCGCTGGAAAACCTTGGCTTATGGGCGATGCAAATGACGCCCTTGGTCAGCCTTGTACCTTCCGATGGCGTGTTACTCGAAGTGCGGGGGAGCTTGCGCTTGTTCCACGGTCTAGACGGTCTGCTCGCACGCCTACGTCAGGGCCTCAAGCAGCTCGGCTATCGTGCCCAGTATGCGGTCGCTCCGACGCCGTTGGCTGCAACCCTGCTGGCTCGTGGCACGGCCCGTAGCGTGGTGCAGGATAGCCACGATCTTGGCCGCCACCTCGGTGAGTTGCCGCTGGAGGTGCTGCGCTTGGCACCGTCCGAACGAGCAGCACTCGACAGTATCGGGGTGCGTACCTTGGGCGAATGTCGTCGTCTGGCGCGTGCTGATCTCGCCCGGCGTTTGTCACCGGGATTGCTCGAGTTATTTGATCGAATCTACGGTCAGAGCCCCGATCCACGCGCCGCCATGGTCACCCCATCGATATTCGAAGCAGGGCTGGAGCTACCGTGGGAAGTGCGTCACGCCCAGGCTCTGGTGACGGCAGGTGAACGTCTGCTGCTCGAATTGCAGGGTTATCTGCGTGCGCATTCGGCCATGACCCGGCATCTGCGTTGGCGTCTGTGCCATGGCGCGCGCTATGAAGAGCGCTTCGATATTCGTCTGACCCACCCGGCCCGCGACCATGAACACATGTTGCTCTTGTTACGCGAGACACTCATGCGTATGACTCTCAAGGAGCCGGTTACGTCGATTGAACTCAAGGTCGATGACCTCGTCCAGGGTAGTCCGGCCCCGGGCGCTGATTTGTTCGGCGTACGACATCATGCTCAGGGAGAGGCCTATGCGACCTTCGTCGATCGTTTGCGCTCTCGTTGTGGTTCACAAGCGTTGCGCGCCATGGCACTACAGCCCGATCATCGGCCCGAAGCCGCTTGGCGCTGGCGGCAAAACGACGAGCCAGTGCGGCGGGGTGGGATTAAAACCCTTTTTGCCGATGGATTGAACACGCGGCCCGTGTGGCTGGTCAGAGAGCCGATTACCTTACCCACCGAGCATGGCACACCCCAATTAGATGGTCCCTTACGACTGGTGCCGGTACGCGAACGTATTGACACCGGATGGTGGGATGAACGCGGTCTGGCGCGGGATTACTTTATTGCTAAAACAACCCGTGGTAGCCGGTTATGGGTCTACAAGGAACTTGATGGCGAGCAACGTTGGCGGCTGCACGGCGTATTCGAATAAACCTCGCAAACGCCCTTACATGGCAGCGCACAAAGGTCCCGTGGCGCTGCCTTGAGCCCGAGTTTTCTAGCCACCCGGCAAACCCCACTCAAACCAGTTTACCCCCTGAACTCGATCTGCCCGGAAAGGTCCTAGAGACCCTTTCCGTGACAAACGCGTTGCACAAAGTGCCAACTAGCAGGCAAAATCGGCCCCGAAACCGGGGGAAGCAGCGCTGAACACCTTGTCTCGAACATCGGTCTGGGGAGAACGATGCCGAAGCACGACATTCTGTCTAGATATTGCGGGTTTAAATTAACTATCTCACTAATGTTACGAACCAGTTATAATCCCAGCCGCTGCGTCAGGGGGGACAGCCCAGTTTCGCTCGGGTTTGTCGATTCAGTCCGTACAATTCAACTCCAATCATGATGAAAGCCACCATAATCAACAACATATTGCCGCTGCGCAACGCCGACTTCGCGACTCTAGTCGACGCGCTCGAATATGCCGCCCAAGGCGAGGCCGGATACAACTTCTACGACGGTCGTGGGGAGCTATCCGCTGTTCTCAGCTACAGGGAGTTGCGTATCGAGGCTATGGCCCTGGCGCGCCGCCTGCGCGGTCTTGGTTGCCGGCGCGGCGCCCGTGTTGCCATCGTGGCCGAGACCGAGCCGATGTTTCATCGGTTTTTCTTCGCCTGCCAATATGCCGGCTACATCCCGGTCGCCCTGCCGGCAGGTTTTCAGCTCGGCGCACGCAAGGCTTATGTCGAGCAACTAGAACGCATGCTCGATAGCTGTGGTGCCGACGTCGCGGTCGCCCCGGAGTCCCACGTAGGATTCTTACGCCAGGCCGTGGAGCGGCTTAACCTCGTCAAAGCTGGGACCCCTGAAGAATTCGATCTCTTATCGGAACTCAACTGCGAACTTGAGCCCCTGCGGGCCGACGAAACCGCCTATCTGCAGTACACCTCGGGTAGCACGCGCTTCCCGCGTGGCGTCGAGATTTCACAGCACTGCGTCATGACCAATCTGCGCGACATCGCAGTCCACGGGCTCAAGATCACCCGCCAGGACCGCATGGTTGCGTGGCTGCCTCTCTATCACGACATGGGGCTCATCGGCTTCG
>JANOXY010000442.1:0-3165 GCA_031418675.1 Pseudomonadota bacterium | reverse complement strand
GCTGCACATACAGACGGAACTGATCGGTTTCGAGCGCCGCCTGAATCTTGGTGACCCATTGCATTTCGCCGTGACGCTTGGTCAGTTCCTCGTCATCACGCAAAAATATGTGTACGCGATTGCGCCCCAGATCCTTGGCCGCATAACAGGCGGTGTCGGCCTGTTGCAGCACTTCGGTGACACTGGCCGATTCACCATTGATGGGTACCAGACCGATGCTTACGCCCACGCGGAAGCGTTTGTCGTCCCACACGAACTGAAAATCCTCGATGGCGGCACGAAAACTCTCGGCCACACGCTGACTCTGGGCCAGCGGGCAGTTCTCCATCAGCAAGCCAAATTCGTCGCCGCCGAGACGCGCAATGGTGTCGCTGCCGCGCACCTTGGTGCGTAGCACGTTGGCCACCTGACGCAGCAGCTCATCACCTGCCACATGGCCGCAGGTGTCGTTGATGACCTTGAACTGATCCAAATCCAGATAACACACGGCGTGTTCTTTACCGTTGCGCCAGGTGCCGTCCAAGGCATATTCGATACGTGCCTCAAATTCACGACGATTGACCAGGCCAGTCAAGGCGTCGTGCGTGGCCTGATAAGAGAGTTCCTTGGATAGCTGATAGGACTCGGTAATGTCCTGAATCTGTCCGATCGCGTACTGATACGTGGCGCTCGCATCACGCACCGCTGAGATATGGCATAACACCCAGATCGGGTGTCCATCACGATGCACATAGCGCTTTTCGATCTGATAGCGATCGATCTGGCCCACGACCAGTTCATGGTATTGATACAAACCGGTCTCACGGTCATCGAGATGGGAGATATCGCGCAAGGCCATACCCATCACGGCGTCTGGCGTGTAGCCCAACATAGCGCAAAAGGCCTGATTTGCGTGCTGGATCTGACGTTCCTCGTTGACGATGATCATGCCGATGGCTGCGCTGTCAAAGGCACTTTTGAAGCGCTGCTCACTGGCGAGCAATGCTTTCTCTGCAACGGCCCGTTCGGCAACTTGCGCTGACAATTCCTGGTTACGGCGCTTGAGCTCGTCGGTCCGCTGTTCAACTTGCGCTTCAAGTTCGCGATCGCGACTTTCGATTTCCGCCAGCATGGCATTGAAGTCTGCGCACAACTGACCGAGCTCGTCCGATGCAGCAACCGGCGCGCGCGCGCTGTAGTCGCGCGACTCTCGCACACGCCGCGCTATGGCACTGAGACTCATCATTGGCTGGTAAACACCACGCAGCAGGCGGGCGACCAGCAAGAGCACGGTGACGACGGCGATCGCGGTCAGCGCCGCCACCAATTCGACGTCCTGCAGCAGCCGTTCGCGCAATTCGCGCCTACTGGCCACCACGGTCACACGACCGACAATTCGCCCCTTGTGCACGATATCCGTAGCTACTTCCAAACCCGAAGTGGTGCTGTTCTCACCGCCGGGAAGGCGCTCGAAGCTGGCGAAGCCGCGCTCGGACGGCGTGTCGATGCGAGCTGCGGCGATTTCGCTATCGTCTTCAAGTAGATTCAACATGCCCGCGGCGGCACGTCGGTCACCGCCTGCGACTGCATCCGCACTGACTGAAGCGGCCAAACGCGCGCGCGAAGCAGCGCGATCCAGGATCGTGTCGCGCGAAGCGAAATAGTCGCGAAAAGTGAGCGCCGAGCCGGCCGCCACCAGCCCCAAAATCATCGCGAGCAGAATCGCAAAGCCGAGCTTATGCTTGATAGACAGGGATTTAGGCACGGTCGACGGTGGCGCGTTGATGACTTATTGAGATTTGCTATATGGCTTATCGGCCCTTACGCGGAAAAGTTCAGACCGAAATGCGGTGGCGAACCGCCCCGTCCTGGCATGGGCGCGGTCTGCTATCCTCCATAAGCCGCCGCACTGGGAAGCGTGCGGCCGGGCCGGCCTGGCCAGCCCGACAATAACGCCTCAGTCTGGTCTCGTGCCGGCCAACATGAGGTACCAAGATTCGATGGGGAGGAAATGATGAGTACTACAGCGATAGCTTTGATTGGGATGGTGATGTGGTCGGTGGCCTTGACCTTTGGTCTGGTCTTTACGCGCACCGCGGCCATCATGCGCAAAGAAAAAGCCTTGAACGAGTTTCAGGCCGATGGCCGCGATATGAACCCGTTCGGGCACCGCATGACACGCTCCCACGCCAATTCTCTGGAATTTCTGGCGGTTGCCGTTGGACTCATGCTGTTGGCCATCGCCACCGGCCACACCGACATTACCGACAAGCTGGCGATGATCGTGCTCTACTGCCGCATCGGGCAGTCGGTGGTCCACATAATTTCGACGTCAGTACCGATGGTCATCGTGCGCGCGACGCTGTTCAGCGCGCAGATGGTTATCTTCGCCTACTGGGGTTGGCTGCTCTACAACGCCCACTGAGCGATTGTCAGAACCGTCCCGCGCGGCGGCTAACACCGCCGCGCCTGCCTCTCAATCCAGTCCGCGCAGGAAATCCAACAGCACCGCGTTGGTCTCTTCCGGGCGCTCCTGTTGCAGCCAATGGCCACAGCGCTCGAAGGTCACACCACCACGATAGTCGCTGGCTTTTTCTTTGACCCGTGCCAAGGCTTCTGCGCCCCACCAGGTCGCAACATCAAATTCTGCACCCAAGAAAAACGCCGGCACTGTCAGCTTACGCTCGGCGTAGGGCGCGAGATCCTGCCAGTCAGCATCCAGATTGCGGTAGTAACTCAGGGGGCCGGCCAAGCCCGTGCGCTCGTATTCATTGACGAAAAAATCGAGATCGGCTTCGTCGAACCAAGCCGGCAGGCGTTGCGGCGTGATGAAACGATCGCGCATGCGCGTGCCGTGGGGAATACACAGCGCGCTGCCGCGGATGAGCGTGAGGGCATCGGCGGCCTGGATGTCGAAGCCGGCTTCCAACATGCCCTCACCCGATACTGAATAGACGATGTCACGCATCCATCCGCGTACGTCGGACTCGAATTCGTCGATGACCGGGCCCAGGGTGCCGAAATAGGTCTGGTAGAAATCTTGGCCGGGGCCGGCCAGTTCGGCGTGGTATTCGTCGGGTCGGCGCTCGCCAAAGGGATTGCCGGGCAAACCGATCAAGCCACGACCGGCAAACGGCACACTCATACCCATGACGCCACGGAATACTTCAGGGTGCAGCCAGGCCG
>JANOXY010000441.1:0-3909 GCA_031418675.1 Pseudomonadota bacterium | reverse complement strand
CCACGATCCGGATCGCATTCGCCGGCCGTTGCGTCGCACTGCGGGTGGCTGGGAAGAGGTGAGCTGGGACGCCGCGTTTGCCGAAATCGCGGAGCGGCTCACCGCCATTCGTGCCGCCCACGGCAACGATGCCGTGGGCGTTGCGGCTGGCAATCCCATTGTTGTGCACGATCTCGCGTTCCTCTATTTGCCGGTGCTGGCCCAGGCCCTCGGCAGTCGCAACATCTTCAATCCGTCGTCGGTCGACACCCTGCCAAAGGATCTCCAGACCGGGCTCACGTTTGGCGGCTCGCTGCCAGTGTTGAGCGTCGCCATTGCAGACATTGATCGAACGGACCATCTGTTGATTATCGGCGCCAATCCAGCGGTCTCGCACGGCAGTCTGATGACGATGCCAAACGCGCCGGGGCGGTTGAAAGCGGTGCGCAAGCGCGGTGGTAAGGTGATCGTGATCGACCCGCGGCGAACCGAGACCGCCAAGCTTGCCAGCGAGCACCACTTCATCAGGCCTGGTACCGACAGCGCGTTTCTGCTCGCCATGATCGCGACATTGTTCGATGAAGGACTCGTGCGCCTGGGCGCGGCTGCCGAACTGGTCAACGGGCTGGACGAGGTGCGCGCGATTGCGCACCGGTTCGCGCCCGAGACAGTCGCTGCGTATTGCGGTATCGACGCACCGACCATTCGCCGCATAGCACGGGAGTTTGCCAGTGCGCGCTCGGCCGCGTGTTATGGCCGTCTGGGCACCTGCGTGCAGCCTTTCGGCACGCTCGCAAGTTGGGGGGTGGATTTGCTGAACATCCTGAGCGGAAATCTCGACCGGCCCGGCGGCGTCATGTTCACCAGCCCCGCCGCGCCGTACCGTGCACTAGGGTCCAATGCACCGTTCGAGTTCGGTCGCTGGCGTAGCCGTGTAAGCGGACGGCCGGAGGCGAGCGGTATGCTGCCACTATCGACCTTGGTTGAAGAGATCATGACCCCCGGTGCGGGCCAGATCCGCGCAATGATTCTGCTCATGACCAATGTGGTGCGCAGTGCGGCTAACTCTAATGGGCTCGAGCAGGCGTTTCGGCAACTCGACTTCGTGGTGGTAGTCGACTGCTATCTGAATGAGACCACGCGCCATGCCCATCTGATTTTGCCGACACCCACGGCCGCAGAAACCTCTCACTACGACTTCGGCCTTTACCATCTCGCCGTGCGCAACATCGCACGCTACTCACCGGCGCCGCTCACGGCGAGCGCCGACACACCGCTCGCGTGGGAAGTGATCGCGCGCATCAGCGCGCCGCTATTTGGCATGGGACAGGCATCGGCTTCGGCGGTGGACGACGTCGTGTTCAGCCAGATTGCAGCCGCTGCCGTGAACGCCGATCAGGCCTGGCCGGGGCTCACTCTTGATGAGGTCATGCGCAAGCTCGCTGGACTGCATGGTCCCGAGCGCATCATCGATCTCCTGATCCGTCTCGGGCCCCATGGTGACGGGTTTGGTCGCAATCCGGCGGGCTATACCTTGGATACGATCAAAGCCGCGCCCCACGGCATTGATCTGGGCCCGTTGGTGCCGCGTCTGCGCGAAGTGATCAACACCGCGAGCGGTCGCATTGAACTGGCGCCACAGCTCATGCTGGACGATCTTCCTCGCCTTGAAACCCACATGGCGACGCCACGGCAAGAAACGGTGTTAATCGGCCGGCGTGTGCTGCGCGCCAGCAACTCGTTCATGCACAACCTGCCACTGACCAATAAAGGACCCGATGCCTGCACCCTGCAAATCGCGCCGCAAGACGCCGCGCGCATCGGGGTGAGTAATGGAGACAAGGTCCGCATCCGTAGCAGGGTAGGGGAGGTGGAGGCGCAAGCCGAGGTGACTTCCGACCTCATGCCCGGTGTGGTCAGCCTTCCCCATGGCTACGGGCACGCGGCACCCGGCACACGGCTGACGGTCGCGAATGTACGGCCTGGGGTCAATATTAACGCCCTGACAGATGACCAGGTCTACGATGAGGCGAGCGGATGTGCAGTGTTCTTCGGCGTGCCCGTTGCGATTGCGGCCGCGCCTCAAGCAACACCGAACGACGAGTCAATGCATTGAGCGGACACATGAGTGAAGCTGTCGCTCGCGCTAACCATCGGAGATCCTGCGGCAAAAGTCGCGCGGATCCATGTAGTCGGCCCTGACGAGGCTCAGAGGAGCACCGTGATCGGAACCAGCCATCGTGGACGAACTACTGTCGCTAGAAGTCGTCCCTGATCCGCCTCATGGGAGCCCAATGATTAATATTGATAACGAGAATCTGTTCGACTGCACCGCGCACGAAGCTGTTGTCACGAGCCGAAAAGAAAATCGATTTGGATCTAATTCCGATCCCGTGCAGCGTCCGGAAAGCGGAAGAATCTAAGCCGGCCTTGTGGGTCCCTTGTGGGTCGACTCCAACCTCTTCTGCGCGATGCAAAAAGAGATGCCGGACTGGTCGCTGCAGCCGCTCGACTCGCTCTGGGTAGAGTGAGGCGTGTGCCCTAGCTGCGACAGATATCGCAGGCTGGCGCAATCGAATCTGATTGGCTGAAACATACCGTGCATCACTTGCTCGGGGCTTCAAGCATATTTAATGCGAAGTCCGCGCCTGGCGTCGGGTCGCGAGAACCTCCGTCTTCTCCGCCCGTTTTAAAATCCCCCCGAAGTTGCCCGCGTAATTAGCAAGCGCAGCGCGGTAATGACGCGGGCAGATTCCTGAGCGCAGTCACGATGTTAGTGCAGCGGTTCTGGGATGACGGCCGAATGACGGCGTCGCCAATTCTGAATCGCGCGCACTGGCCACCGCTCATGTTCAGTACCCGGCAGCCAACGTCGAGGATTCCCTTCGACGAGGAAACCAAGCCTGGACGAGTCAAGGGCGGGCGCCAGCCCGGCCCAGCGAACCCTTGACTCGGCAAAGTAAACAATACGCTCAATCATGGCTGCAAGCGCGGCAATGTCGTGCTTGCTGCCATGCAGATCTGCGCTCTTGTTCATCAACAAGTCAGTCGAAAACGAAAACGCGCGAACATCTAACGTGATTCAAAGTGATCTTCTGTGAGCCAATTTGAGCCAGCAAAAGCCGGTGTGATACGACGTGCTACGTATTGCTACGGTATGCACTTTCATCGGAGAAAATAGGCATAAATCTCTGAAAATATTTTTGATTTTTCGCGTGCATTTTTATTTTATTTCGCTAATATTTTCTTCACTGAAGCGTGGCCACGACGCTTATCGTGGCAAACAGTACCAGAGAGATCTGAGATAGGTGCGGCAGTCGAAAGGCTGATGATCTTGCCCCTGACGAACGCTTGTCGTTCGTCTAAACCAACCGGCGAAATGAATGTGCAGTAGCTCGGGTCGTGGCTCATTCGTTCGCTCCTTCGACTCGTCGGGTTTCTTCAACCCGTGTCTATCTAAGCGTGGCGCTTGTCACGTTGTCTTGGTTACTTGTCCCGCAACGGGAGCGTTGGAATGGTGTGGATCAGATCTTCCAAGAAGATCTCCCATGCCGCCGGAGACCGGCACATTGAGGGCTTTGGGGAGTCGTGTCCCCTGACCATACCGCGCAAGCGGTCCCGACAGGCTACGGCCACTCGGGCGGTCATCAAAACGTGACCCGAAGGTGAAACACGTGCATGACCTCAACTACCAACTGAAGCAGTTATGCGAGAACAATCGCGATGGGAGCTACGGGACCCAGGCCCAACGGGCCAAGGTCCTGCAGCTCTGCGCTGAGCAGTTACACGGGATGGGCTATCGGAAGATGACGACGCACATGCTGAAGCCGAAGCATATCGACGGACTGACCAAACGCTGGCTGAGTGAAGGCTTGTCGACCGGCACGATCAAGAATCGGATGTCGGCCTTGCGCTAGTGGGCCGCGAAGG
>JANOXY010000440.1:0-2077 GCA_031418675.1 Pseudomonadota bacterium | reverse complement strand
ATCGTACTGCGCGACGTTAGACGCCGAGCGCGCGTCGGCTGATGCCTGATGGCGGATGTGGGCGATCAGGATGTTTGATGGATTCGTTCGCTAATCCACAACAACTATCGTCTGTTCGTCGCGGGTGAGGCGGGCGTGTTTATGAAACAGTTGCCTGCGCTCAAGGATGGCGGTCGCGAGCGCCGTTTGTTCCTCAATCGCGTGTTAGTCGCCGGATTGATTATGGGGCTGCTGGTCACAGCGGTGCTCGCGCGCTTGTTCTTCCTGCAAGTTGTAAGTCACGATCATTTCACCACCTTATCTCACGACAATCGCCTAAAGATTTTGCCGCTGCCACCACCGCGAGGCTTGATTTTCAGCAACGATGGGACATTGCTGGCCGAGAATCGGCCGTCTTTCTCGCTTACTGTGGTGCCGGAAAATGTCACGAACATGGATAGCGCGTTGCACGAACTGCGCGACATGCTCGCTCTTTCGGATGAAGAACTTGAGCAGTTCAAAAGGCAGTTAAAATTTGCTCGACGCTTCGAAAGCGTCACTCTGAAAGGAGATCTGAGTCCGGAAGAGCTCGCGACCTTTTCGGTCAATCGTTTTCGCTTTGCGGGTTTCGGCATCGAAGCCGGTCTCGCAAGACACTATCCGATGGGCGAGGCGTTTGCCCATGTGATTGGCTATGTCGGGCGTATCAGTGAATCGGATCTAGCGACCATCGAGCAATCCAACTACGCATCCACCACCCATATCGGCAAAATGGGCGTGGAAAAATCGCGAGAAAAAATCCTGCATGGGCAGGTTGGATACCAGAAAGTCGAAGTCAACGCTCAGGGCCGCATTCTACGCGTTGTGGAACGTACACCACCCGTACCTGGCAGCGACGTTCACCTGACGCTCGATGCCGGTCTGCAGGTTCAAGCAATCGCGGCGTTGGGAAGTTATCGCGGCGCAATTGTAGTCCTGGATCCCAACACCGGTGCGGTGTTGGCTTTTGTCAGCGTACCAGCCTACGACCCCAATGCTTTCGTAAACGGCATCAGTCGCTCGCTCTACCAATCCTTGAGTACTTCACTCAATCGACCATTGTTCAATCGTGCCTTGCAAGGGCAATACCCGCCTGGCTCGACCATCAAACCGCTAGTCGCGCTGGCTGGTCTGCAATTTGGCGTCCGCACGCCTGAGAAAACCACTTGGTGCCCCGGATGGTACACGCTAACGAGGGATCCCCATCAGTATCGCGACTGGTTACGGACCGGACACGGCAACGTCGATCTGAGATCCTCAATTGCTCATTCCTGCGACGTCTACTACTACACTCTCGCCCATGATCTCGGTATTCGGCGGCTCCACGAAGTGCTCGCAAAATTCGGTCTCGGTGCCGAGACCGGTATCGATATCCCGGGCGAGACCTCGGGTCTTTTGCCGTCACCGGAATGGAAAAAGCGTGTGCGCAAACAACCGTGGTACCCCGGCGAAACGCTGATTGCCGGCATAGGCCAGGGTTATATGCTCGCCACACCACTGCAGCTCGCTTATGCGACGGCCATTCTTGCTACACGCGGCACGGCGTCGACCCCTCATTTTTTGAGCCGCATAACGAACTCGAGCCGTAACGAGGTGCTGGCCCCCGATGATTTCCGTCAAGCACCCGTGAAGTTAGCAAATGACAGTTACTGGGATGCGGTGATCGCTGGCATGGACGAAGTGGTGAACAGCACGAGCGGCACTGCGCACAAGAGTGGTATCGGTTCGCCCGTGCGTTTTGCCGGCAAGACCGGCACTGCCCAAGTTTATGGTATTGCCCAGGGGCAGAAAGCCAAAACCTCGGGCGTCCCAGAGCATTTGCAAGACCACGCCTTGTTTGTCGCCTTCGCACCGGTCACTGCGCCGCAGATTGCCATCGCTGTAGTGGTTGAACACGGCGGAGGTGGCAGCCGGACCGCGGCGCCCATTGCGCGGCGGCTGATCGACTACTATTTCAAGGAGGCGCCAGTTACACAGACAACGGCAAACAGTAGCGTTGGCATCGCTGACGACAACCACGAGCACGGGCCGCACGCTGCAGAAGTGACGACACCTGCCG
>JANOXY010000439.1:0-4002 GCA_031418675.1 Pseudomonadota bacterium | reverse complement strand
CCGAGCGCGCGCGCCAGGCGCCGCCGTACGGGCGGCATCAAAAACAAAAAGCCCGCAATGTCGGTGACAAAACCCGGCGTCACCATCAAAACCCCGGCGAGCAGCAAGACCAGACCTTCGAGGATGGTTTCGGTCGGCAGCTCACCACGGGTCATGGCGGCCCTCACATTGGCCAGCGTTGCGAGCCCCTGCAGGCGCAGCAGGACACTGCCGAGTGCGGCGATGGCGATCAGCAAGACGATGGTCCACAGCGCGCCAAGCTCGTGGCCGACCTTGATCAGGACGTAGATCTCGAGCATCGGCAGGCCGATGAAGAGCAGCAGCAGGATGAAAAAGATTGGCATGGATCAATTAGCTGGGGGCTGGGCGGCGGATTACAATAGCACCCCATCTAGGCTCGTCCGAGCGGAGGTTGATATCCGCACCAGGGTGTACCTGAAGATGCCTATACCGCGCGCCACACCCTTAGGACGCGTCGCCCTGAACTCCCTGCACGGCTTGCAGTCCCTATCAAAGCCCGGTTAGAAAACTAACGCCATGGAACTATCACGCCGTTTTGCCCTATTGACGCTGTTGATGGCCCTGTGGGCGAGTACCGCGGCGGCGGGTGTGCTCGATCAGATCGATGCACTGACCAAACCCGAGAAGCTGGCCGGGCAACGGGATTTCCTCCCACCCGACCAGGCGTTTGTGCTCAAGGAGAGCACGGCTGCCGACGGCAGCCTGCTGCTGAGCTGGGCGATTGAACCCGGGTATTACCTGTACCGCGACAAGATGAAGGTGAGTGCCGCTACCGCCGGTCTGATCCTGGGGGCGGCAATCCTGCCCGCGGGTGAGATCAAGCAGGATCCGGAGTTCGGTGAGGTCGCTATCTTCAAGCACAAGGCCGCGATCAGTGTGCCGGTGACGGCGCGTCCGCCGGGCAGCGATCTGGTCGAAGTCGAGGTGCGCTATCAGGGCTGCGCCGAGGATGGCATCTGCTATCCGCCAATCCGCAAGCGCGTGGCCTTTGATGGCAGGACCAGCGATCTGGCCCCAGCCGCCGGTGAGCCCGGCGCAAGCGCATCGCAAACCCAAAACAGCGCCGCCATGAATATCCCCAGCGCGGAACAGGGCGCTGCCGATCGCATCGCCGCTGAGTTCGGCCAGCGGTCCTTGAGCGTGACGCTCTTGGGTTTTCTCGGCTTCGGCTTGTTACTCGCCTTCACGCCCTGCGTGCTGCCAATGGTGCCGATTTTGTCCGGCATCATCATTGGTCAGCAGCAGCCGGTCAGCGCCTTGCGCGGTTTTGCCATGTCGTCGGTTTATGTCATTGCGATGGCGCTGACCTATGCCCTGGCGGGAGTCGCGGCCGGCCTGCTTGGCCATAATCTGCAGGCGGCGTTTCAAAAACCGCCGGTGCTGATTGCCTTCAGCCTGCTGTTTGTCGCCCTCGCCTGTTCGATGTTCGGCTTCTACGAATTACAGCTGCCAGCGGGCCTGCAAACCCGTCTTGACCGACTCAGCCGCGCCCAGCGCGGTGGCAGTTATGTGGGGGTGGGCGTGATGGGCGCGCTCTCGGCCCTGATCGTCGGGCCCTGCGTGGCGCCGCCCCTGGCCGGCGCGCTCGCTTATATCAGCCAAACCGGTTCGGCCGTGGTGGGTGGCAGCGCGCTGTTTGCCCTCGGCCTCGGCATGGGCCTGCCCCTGATCGCGCTCGGCACCTCGGCGGGTGGCCTGCTGCCGCGGGTTGGGGTCTGGATGGAGAACATCAAGCGCGTGTTCGGCGTGGTCTTTCTGGGTGTTGCCATCATGTTCATGTCACGCATCCTGCCCGGACCGGCAGTGCTGGCACTGTGGGCCCTGTTGCTGATCGGCTCGGCGGTTTACCTGGGTGCGCTGGATCGGCCCCACGAGCGGGTCACCGGTTGGCGGCGTTTTAACCAAGGTTTGGGTCTGGCCTCGCTGGTTTATGGCGTGACACTGGTGATTGGTGCGGCAGCCGGGGGCGAAGATCCCCTGCGGCCCCTCGCACCCCTGGTTGGCGCCCCGGCTGCGGCCCAAATCGCCGCGGGTAGCGGCTTTGCGCCGGTGACGGGCCTGGCAGCCGTGCAGCAGGCCGTGGCCAGCGCGCGCGCCGCCGGCCAGCCGGTCGTGCTCGATTTTTATGCCGACTGGTGTATCGAGTGTAAACACCTGGAGAAGCAGACTTTTGCCCATGCCGATATCGCACCACGCCTGGCGGCCATGAAATTGCTGCGCGCCGATGTCACCGCGGGCTCGGCCGAGGACCAGGCCCTGCTCAAACACTACGGGCTGTTCGGCCCGCCGGCCGTGCTGTTTTTTGCCGACGGTGAAGAACTGCGTGGCAATCGGGTCACGGGTTTTGTCGCGGCTGCAGAGTTTGGCGGTCATCTCGATCGCCTGCGCGGAACGCGCCCTTGAAACCCGCTTATCTCGGCTTTGTGGCCCTGGCGCTGCTGGCGGCAACCGGCGGTTATCTGACCCATCAATACACTACACGCGCACAACTCGCGTCGGCCGACGCTCTCACGGCGCCCGCCGTCGCCGCGCCGACGCCGCCTGCGCCCACGGCGGTATTGGACTGGTCTTTTGTTGACGTTGAAGGCAAGCCCCAGTCTTTGTCCCAGTGGCAGGGCCGCCTGGTGGTGCTGAATTTCTGGGCGACGTGGTGCCCGCCCTGCCTGAAAGAAATCCCAGCCTTCGTTGACCTGCAGCACCGCCTCGGGCCGCGCGGCGTGCAATTTGTCGGCATCGCGCTGGATCAGGTCGAAGCCGTGAAGCCCTTTCTGACTGAGCACGGGCTCAACTACCCGGTTGTGCTGGGTGACCAGGACGTCGCCCGCTTCATGACCACGCTGGGCAATGAGATCGGCGCACTACCCTATTCCGTGGTGGTCAGCCGCGATGGCAAAGTGCTGACCAGCCACCAGGGGGAATGGCAGGCTGATGAGGCCACTAAAACTCTCGAAGGCTATTTAAGGCAGCCCTGACCAGCCACTACCCGCCCCGAATTGGCGGCTAAGATCTGCAAACGCGGTCGCAAGTCCCACAAAACTATGGTAGCTTCGCGGCTCCTCAGTTCAGGTTGCCGCGGCGTGTCAAAACTGTTGGTCATCAATGGTCCGAATCTGAATCTGCTGGGGCTGCGCGAGCCCGGTGTTTACGGGTCTACGACCCTGGCCGATCTCGAGGGCCAGTGCCTGCGGACTGCCCAGAGCCTGGGCCACGAGCTGGCGGTTTATCAGAGCAACAGCGAAGGTGCGCTGGTCGAGCGTATCCACGCCGCCCGAGTCGAGGCGGTGGACTTCATCGTCATCAATCCCGGCGCCTACACCCATACCAGCGTCGCATTACGCGATGCGCTACTCGGGGTCGCCATCACCTTCATCGAAGTGCATATCTCAAACGTGTACGCGCGCGAGGCATTTCGTCAGCATTCTTACCTGTCGGACATCGCCCTCGGCGTCATTACCGGTCTGGGCACCCAGGGTTATGAGCTGGCCCTGCGCGCAGCCGACCACTATCTCGCCCCGCGATGATGCGCCGGCGCCATCTCATTCAATAAGACACAGCCGGGCCGATGGGCCCGGTCCAGGGGATCAAGGTGGATATCAGAAAGGTCAAAAAACTCATTGAACTGCTCGAGGAATCGGGCGTCGCTGAAATCGAAATCAAGGAAGGCGAAGAGTCGGTACGCATCAGCCGTGGACAGGTGATGGCCTACCAGCCCATGCCGATGGCCATGCAGGCGCCGATGATGGCCCAGCCGCAGGCCGCAGGCCCGGCGCCGGTGGCCGCCGTCGCGCCCGAGCCGGCGGGCAATATCATCAAGTCGCCGATGGTCGGCACGTTCTACCTGTCGGCCTCGCCCGACAGCGCGCCGTTCGTGAAAGTCGGGAGTGCGGTCAAGGTCGGCGATACGCTGTGCATCATCGAAGCGATGAAGATCATGAACCCGATCGAGGCCGAAGTGAGTGGCACGGTGAGTGCCATCCTGGC
>JANOXY010000438.1:0-1588 GCA_031418675.1 Pseudomonadota bacterium | reverse complement strand
GCCACGTTTATCGTCGATGGGCGCGCAGGCGGCACTGGCAGCGGCAGCGATCCCGGCGAGCGCGGCATCATCGACCTTGGTGCCGATCAGTGCTTTGGCGGCGGCGTTGACCAGCAAGGGTTTGGGTGCGACCGCGCCTAGCGACACGCGGGCATCGGTGCAAACACCCTTGGCATCCAGACTCAGGCTGACGGCCGCGCCGACCACCGCGATATCCATCTCGGTGCGCGGGATGAAACGCAGATACGCATCACCTGAGCGCTTAGCGGGCTTGGGCAGATTGATGCTGACGACAAACTCATCGGCTTTCAGCGAGGTTTTGCCTGGCCCGGTCACGATATCTTCGACTTTCGCTTCGCGGGTGCCCTTGGGTCCGGCGATGGTGACCGTGGCAGCGGCGGCGATCATGCCGGGCACACTGTCGGCGGCAGGCGAGCCATTGCACAGATTGCCGCCTAAGGAAGCGCGGCCCTGGATCTGGGTCGAGCCGATTAATTCAAAGCCCTCCAGCACACCCGGCCAGGCCGCGCGCACGTCGGCGTTTTCACCGAGCTCAGCGCCGGACACCGCCGCGCCGATCCGAAACCCACCTTTGTCTTTTTTGATTTTGCGCAGTTCAGGGATATGTTTGATGTCGATCAGCGTGTTCGCGGTGACGCGCCCGGCGCGCAGTTGCACCAGCAGATCGGTTCCGCCTGCGAGTACCTTGGCTTTGCCCTTCGCGGCAGCGAGTGCCTTGACGGCTGCTGTCACGGTCTCGGGCGCGGCAAATTGGATTTCGGCCACGTCTCCTCCTTCAGTCTTCTTGGTTTCGTAAAGTCTCATTGTCATACGTGAGTATGACGTCCATTTGTCGTTCAGGCGGGTCTCTTCGTTCGAGTGCTTCAAGCCCCCGGTAAACGCAGCACGCCCTTGGCGATGATATTGCGCTGGATCTCGTTCGAGCCGCCGTAGATGGTGGCCGGTCGCGCGTTATAGAACTGGCTCATGATGTCGACTTGGGCGCCGTTGAAGTCGAGCTTACCCAAGCTTGCGCCCTGCGCGCCAGCGGCTTCGAGCATCAGTTCGCTCAGGCGCGCAAAGGTCTCGGTCGCCCAGATCTTGAGCAGTGACACGTCAGGACCCAAGGGCTCACCGCGTCTGACGATGGCGGCAAAGTGCTGGTAGATCGATTCGAGATCCAGCACATCAAGCTTGAGCCGCGTCAGGCGTTCGGCAAAGGCCGCGTCGTCACACAGGTTGCAGGCTTCGGCGAGCGTCTCAAGACGCATCAGTGCGTATTGTGATTGTTTAGGGCTGCCAATGAAAATACGCTCAAAAGTGAGTAGCGCCTTGGCGATGGTCCAGCCTTGGTTAAGACCGCCGACCAGACAATCGGCCGGTACCCGGACGTTGTCCAGGAACACTTCACAGAATTCTTCGTGACCGGCGATGTTTCTGATCGGTCGTATGGTCACGCCCGGCTGGTCGAGATCGATGAGGAAAAAACTGATGCCTTCCTGCTGCTTGCCGGTTTTGGCGGTGCGCGCCAGGCAGAACATGTGGGTGGCATCCTGGGCCAGTGTGGTCCAGGTCTTCTGGCCATTGA
>JANOXY010000437.1:0-6277 GCA_031418675.1 Pseudomonadota bacterium | reverse complement strand
GGTAGCCATTGATGCATTGCCGCCAATATCGCAGCGTAGAGTCCTACACACAGCAGCCGACGCCACACGGTTATAACAGGCAGGAGCTTCAGGCTACGCCAGAATATCGTGCAGTACCACAGCAAGGCACTGCCATAAAATACGCTGGTGTAGGGGTTGTCGATGTTGATGCCATAGCGATTGGTGGCATATTCAACGGTGCGGCACAGCATCCAAACGGGCAGCCCGGCACTGCACTGCACGACGATCAGATAGGCTAAGCCGGCGGGGCGTGCGCATAACCACACCGCGAGCGCGAGTGTCACCAGCCACAGATGCATGCGCGTCGCTTGCGCCATCAGTCCCCAGATCCAGAAGCTGGCGTCAGCGCCAGCCTGAAAACGCTCGACGCCGAGCAGCGCACACCAGGTGAAAATCAACAGAACCAGCGCGTCGCGGTTGCTGGCGCTGAATGCATCGGCATGCAGCTGCCGACCGCGAGCAAGGCTGGCGCCGGCAACGATGTTGCGCGTGAATGCGGTCAGCGCGTTGTAAGCCGCGTGGTCGCCGTCATGGATAGCAGCTTGGTCGCTCATGCGCAGAAAATTGAACCTTGGTGAAGGCCGGGACCGCGCACGGCGCGCACGGCGATGCTATAGAAATCGCTGCGCAGGGTCGACCACGGCAGGCGTCGCGCAAAGGCCTGCAATTTGTGGAATCATGCACGCTGATTCTGAATCATGGTTTAGCCAGCATGTTGACCGCCGAAGGCAAACGCAGTCTGCGCGCCCGCGCACATCATTTGAAACCGGTTGTATTGATCGGTCAGCATGGTGTGAGCGACGCGGTTATTGCCGAGATCAGCATCGCGCTCGATGCCCATGAATTGATCAAGATTCGCTTCCGCAGCAGTGAACGAGAAGTACGCGAGGCCGAGGTGGCACGGATCTGCGACACCCTGGCGGCCGAGTTCGTCTCCGGCATCGGCGGCACGGCCGTGCTGTACCGCCATCGTGTTGAGCAGCCCAAGCGCAAAGCAAAAGCCAAGTCCAAGTCCAAGGTGAAGCCGAGGACGCGCATGGGCTCGGTACGCAATCGCAACAGGGGGCGTGATGAAATCTGATCTGGTGGTGCTGGGCTCCGGGCCCGGCGGCTATTCGGCCGCGTTTCGGGCGGCGGATCTGGGGCTAAAGGTGGTCCTGGTGGAGCGCGACGCCACCCTCGGTGGTGTGTGTTTGAACGTCGGTTGTATTCCGTCCAAAGCCCTGTTGCACGCCGCCAAGGTTATCGCCGATGCACGCGACATGGCTGCCCATGGTGTGCATTTCGATGCACCGCGCATCGAGCTCGACGTATTGCGCAATTGGAAGGCCAAGATTGTCGGGCAACTGACCAAGGGACTCGATGGCCTGGCCAAGCAGCGCAAGGTGGAAGTGGTGCGCGGCCAGGGCCAGTTCACCTCGCCCAACACCTTGACGGTCACCGCTGTTGACGGCGCCAGTTCCACCATCGAATTTAAGCAGGCGATCATCGCAGTGGGATCGGAACCAATGCGCTTACCCGGCCTGCCAGATGATCCCCGTGTCATCGATTCCACCGGCGCGTTGGCGTTGGCCGATGTTCCAGCGCGGCTGTTGGTCATAGGCGGCGGCATCATTGGTCTGGAAATGGCGACGGTGTATATGGAACTCGGCGCTAAAGTGACAGTGGTCGAGCTGACACCCGATCTCATGCCCGGCGCCGATCGCGACCTGGTCAAACCGCTGGAGAAGCGCTTGAAAGCCGGCCTGGCCGGCATCATGACCGGCACCAAGGTTTTGACGGTCGAGGCCGGTGCCAGCGAATTGACCGTGCATTTCGAAGGCGCCGGCGCGCCCGCCACGGCCGCTTACGATCGCGTGCTGGTGGCGGTCGGGCGGCGACCCAATGGTGACCGTATCGGGGCCGACACGGCCGGTGTTGCGGTGGATGCACGTGGGTTCATTGCCGTCGACAAACAAATGCGCACCAATGTGCCGCACATTTTCGCCATCGGCGACGTAGTCGGACAGCCCATGCTGGCCCACAAGGCCGTGCACGAGGGCAAAGTGGCTGCGGAAGTCGCTGCCGGACATAAGGCTGCCTTTGATGCGCGTGTCATTCCGTCGGTGGCCTACACCGATCCGGAAGTGGCGTGGGTGGGAGTCACGGAGACCGAGGCCAAGGCCAACGGGCTCAGCGTCGAAAAGGGCAGTTTCCCTTGGGCAGCGAGCGGACGCGCCCTGTCCCTGGGGCGCAGTGAAGGCCTGACCAAGCTCATCATCGATCCGGCGGACGGACGGGTGATTGGGGCCGGCATCGTCGGCCCGGGCGCCGGCGATCTGATTGCCGAGGTGGCGTTGGCTATCGAGATGGGTTGCGACGCTGAGGACATCAGCTTGACTATCCATCCCCATCCAACCGTGTCGGAAACGGTGGCGATGGCGGCGGAGATGTGGCTGGGCACAATCACTGATCTCTACGTGCCGAAAAAACGCGGGTAAAAAGCTCCCTCCGGTTCACGGCTTGACAGCTCCGCGCCCCGTCCCTAGAGTGCGGGGCATTAATGCTGCAACGCAACAACGCGCGGGACGCACGCCTTTTGTGCTTCCATGGTGGTAACGAGCGCGCACCCAGGGAGCCATCTCATGAAATCCACTTCACCTTTCGGCGATTTGCCCAGCCCACTCGACCTCGCCGAAGCGGTCGGCAATGTCAGCGCTCAATCTCAGGCCATGCTCAAACAATTTTTCGATGGCCACAGTGTCCAGGAACTGGGCGAACTCGATCCAGCCGGGATTCTGCCGGCCTTTGCCGCCTTCACCGACAGTCTGAGTCGCGACCCTTCGCGTTTGCTCGAAGCGCAGTTCAATGCCTGGAACACCTACATGCAGATCTGGCAGTCGACCGCCCAGCGCATGTTCGGTCTGGAGGCCGAGCCCGTGGTGGCTACGCCCACGGACGATCGCCGTTTTAAGTCCGACGACTGGGACAAAAACCCCTTCTTCGATTACATCAAGCAGACCTACCTGGCCACTGCCGGCCTCATGCAAGGCCTGATTGCCGACACTGACGGCCTCGATGAAAAAACCGCCAAGAAGCTCGAGTTTTATACCAAGCAATACATCGACGCGATGGCGCCGACCAATTTTGCCCTCAGCAATCCCCAGGTGTTGCACGCAACCGTTGAGAGCGGTGGGCGCAACCTGCTCGATGGATTGAAGAACTTTCTCGCTGACATCGATCCCAAGGATGGCAAGCTGAAGACCCGCATGGTTGATACCAGCGCCTTTGAACTTGGCAAGAACGTTGCCATCTCCCCGGGCAAGATTGTGTTTCAGAACGAGCTCATGCAGCTCATCCAATACGCCCCGAGCACCGAGCAGGTCTATCGCCGTCCTTTGCTGATAATCCCGCCGTGGATCAACAAGTTCTACATTCTTGATCTGCAGCCGCGCAATTCGTTCATCAAGTGGGCAGTGGATCACGGGCAGACGGTATTCGTGATCTCATGGGTAAACCCCGACGAGAGTCTGGCTACGATGGATTTTGATGACTACGTGCGTCTGGGGCCCATGGCCGCCTTGGACGCGATCGAGGCCGCCACCGGCGAACGCTCGATGAACGTCATCGGTTACTGTTTAGGCGGCACCTTGCTCGGCGCAACACTCGCACTCATGCAGGCACGCGGTGACGAGCGCATCAACGCGGCAACTTTTTTTACCGCCATGCTCGACTTCGCCGAGCCTGGCGATCTCGGTGTGTTCATCGACGAAGGTCAGCTGCAGGGCATCGAACAGACCATGCAGGAAAAAGGCTTTCTGGATGGCGCGGATATGGCGAGCACCTTCAACATGCTGCGCGCCAACGATCTGATCTGGTCATTCGTGGTGAACAACTATCTGCTCGGCAAGCAGCCGATGGCGTTTGATCTGTTGTATTGGAATGCCGATTCGACCCGTATGCCGGCCCGCATGCACAGCACTTATCTGCGCAAGATGTATCTTGAGAATCAGTTTTGCAAACCCAATGGCATGTCGGTCGACGGCACGCCGATCGATCTGCGTCAGATCCGCATTCCGACTTGTTTTGTTTCGGCGGTCGAAGATCACATAGCGCCGTGGAAATCGACCTATGCCGGCGCGCGTTTGTTTCAGGGGCCGGTCAAGTTCCTGCTCGGCAAGGCTGGCCATGTGGCCGGTATCATCAACCCGCCGGGGCCGCGCCAGTACGGCTACTTCACCGGACCGACGCCGAGCGAGATGGGCGCGGACGAGTGGCTGAGCAAGGCCCAAGCGCACGACACCTCGTGGTGGAACGAGTGGTCGTCATGGATAGGCGGACTGAGCGGTGAGATGGTTGCGGCGCGTGAGCCCGGTGCGGGCAAGCTGGCGATTATCGAAGACGCGCCGGGCAGTTATGTGGCGCGCCGCCTGAGCACTTCGTGAGCGCTCAGGTGCCGGGCATCAGGATGGTGATGAACTCCGAAACTTCAGTATCGACCTGCTGCATCATTTCTTCGATGGTCTCTTCGGTGGTGCCGGTCAACGCGACTGCGCTCTCGTCATAGTCCGGCACCGGCTCGCTCTCTTCCGACTGCCACACCGCCGCGCGTGCGGTGGCAGCGGCTACGTGCATAACTGCCGCGAAGGGTTGGTCCGCAGTGGCGACATCGACGATGACCTGGGTATGCAGAGCCACTGGCTGAACTAACGCTGGCGGAAGATTCCATTGGCTGAGCAGTTCCGCCCCCACATCCGCATAGTCGAAACCCAGCAGATCTTTTTGCGTGAGGTGATAGGGGTGTTGCTTCGCGCGCGCCGCTGACACGCATTCCATGTAAGCCTGGGGCAGCTGATGGGCAATGATCAGATTGCCGACGTTGTGCATAAGCCCCGCGATGAACAAACGTTGTGGTGCCGGCAACGAACAAGTCATGGCGAGATGGCGCGCGCAAACTGCGGTGTAGACACTCATGCGCCAGAAATCGAAGATATCGAACATCTCGTTTTTCAGCCGTGTGAGCGAACCGACGGCGGAGGTCGCCAGTGCAATATCGTGGATCTGGGATAAACCCAACACCCGCACCGCGTGGTCGATGGAATCAACCCGCGAGGCGAGTGCAAGATAGGCACTGTTGGCGAGGCGCAGCACGCGCCCAGTCAGGGCCGGGTCGCTAGTCACCACTTCGCTGATCGCGCGCAATGAGGCGCCTGGATCGTCGACAATCTCGCGAATGCGGACGTAGGCCTGGGGCAGCGGGACCAGATCGAGCATGCCATCGACCAGGCTTGCGACCGGTGACATCGTTTGAGCTTGTATGGATGTAGCCATGGCATCGCTATCGGCACTGATTTTCCGAGCTTGAATCCGCCCCTCGTCCAGGCTGCGTCGGGGTCCACTCGGCGCGATTGCCCGGGGCCTCAAATGCGTGTGAAATGAACGCCGTTTCCGTGCGGCGGCACATCCACCTGCGAGTTTCTCAATGGGCTTATCCAGCGCAGCCAACGTGTCCGATCCAGATGCCCTACAGCGCCTGCGGCGCGCCGGGCTTAGCGGTGATCTGGAAGCCTGCTGTCAGCTCGGCCGCTGTTTTGCCCGTGGTTGGGGTGTGGCGCGCGATGATCAGCAGGCCTTCGCCTGGTTCCTGCGCGCCGCGCGCGGCGGGCACGACGAGTCCGCGTTTCGTGTCGCCCGCCTGCTGCTGCGTGGTGCCGGCACCCCAGAGGCCACGTCTGACGTCCGCTACGCGCTGCAGCACGCCGCTTGCGGCGGGCATGCCGACGCCCAGGCCTTGCTCGGTTGGTGCCACCAGCGCGGCCGTCTCGTCGAAAGCATCAACCTGCGTGCGGCCAACGACTGGCTGGGCCGGGCCGCCTTGGCCGGCAGCCCCAGCGGGCGCTATTTCCTCGCGCTGAATCTGCAACGCGGGCTGGGTGTCCCGCGCGATGAGCAGGCAGCACTGGCGATGCTGGAGCTGGCCGCTGAACAAGGGGATATGCGCGCCCAACACGCACTCGGACAGGCGCTGAGCGAAGGTCTGGGCATTGCTCCCGATCTCGAAGCCGCCTTGACCTGGTATCGCGCCGCCGCTGCCGCTGGTTATGCCCGCGCGCAATACAAACTTGGCATGTTGCTGGCTGGTGGGGGTGCGGCAGAGCAGGACGACGAAGAAGCTGCCTGCTGGATCCGCGCCGCAGCCAAATCCTGGGCGAGTCCCAGACCTCGCTCGTAAAGCGATGCAAGCGTGAACTGGGCTCTGGCCAGACCCTGTTCGGCA
>JANOXY010000436.1:0-7587 GCA_031418675.1 Pseudomonadota bacterium | reverse complement strand
TACTTTCGAATTGGCGCAGCTTGCCGCTGAACGGGTCTTCGAAACTGAGTGCGCGGGCCAGGAGCTGAAGCGGACGACTGTAATCCTCGAGAGCTGCGCTCCAGTCGCCCGCCAAACGGGCGCTCGGCAACGTGGTCGCGTCCAGCTCCGGATACAGCGGGTCGCCATAAATCGGAGCGCCCAGGGCCGCCATGTGAACGCGCAACTGGTGCTTGCGGCCGGTCTCTGGACGCAGAAGGTAGCGCACGCGTTGCGAGCCTTGGGACGCGTCCAGCCATTCCATCGACTCGACGATAGTCACGGCATTGGCCTTGCCTTGCTCTTCACACATGCGAAAGAACGGTGCGGCGCGAACGATGCGCGATTGGCGACGGTGCGGCAGTTGCAGCGCCGGAAGCGGCGCTGCGATGGCTTCGTAGAGTTTGCGTACCTGGCCAGTTCGGAACAGCGCCTGGTACTGGCTGCGAGAGTCACGCCTGGCGGAGAACAGGACCAAGCCGGCCGTGCCGCGATCGATGCGGTGCAGGGGTACAAGGTCGGGGTTGCCGAGCATTTCGATCAAGCGAGCGAGCAGCGTTTCGCGCACGAAACGACCCGCCGGTGTTACAGGCAGGAAATGCGGTTTGTCGGCGACGACGAGGTGCTCGTCGACATGCACCAGTGATTCCTTGAAGGGAATGCGGGGTTCATCTTCGACTTCGCGGAAGTAGTGCACCGTGAGGCCGACGCGATAGGGATGATGCAAGGTAATCGCTTTGTGATCGGCATCGAGCACACGACCGCGCTCGAAGCGTGCCGCCCACTGCGGCCGCGTGATGGAGGGAAAATGTGCACATAGACACTCGAATACAGTCGGCCATGGGCCGATTGGAAGACGCAGGGTGCTAGGGGCAATATCCATGGATAAATTGTCGCGCATTGCTTATGCCGAGCGCAGTTGCCCGCACCAGGATCCACTGAGCGAGCGACGACGCATATCGCGCTTGCGAGCGGCGCCGCTGCGCGAGGCGCGCGTGCCGACGCCGGAATGTGCCACGAACCGCCACCATCGACAACGCACAGACGAGCAACAGGATTGGGGACGGCAATGGGGCGATGGTTGCAAGCACCGAGTCGAGACGCCCGACAATCGCACCGCCCGAGCCGAACTGTTCGTCGCTAACTTCCCTTGTTGGCGCCGACGCGGATATGAACCACTTGCAAGTGGCGCGCCGAGATTACAGTGATCCAGTCAAGCCTGCGTGAACCACGTCGGGACCGATTGTCGCGAGCTGAAATGTGGCTCACAGCAGCTTCGGCAGGGCGGCTCAATTTGAGATCGGCGCCAACAACCCATGTCTCTTATAGCGAGTTGAAGTGCAGCTGCTCAGTCTGCGGGCGTCGCCAGAGGCCGTGCAGAATGTGCGAACTGGTGTTCATCACGAATGCCGAGAAGATCAATGGCGTCGTCACACGTATTTGCTCCGCAGGCTGCTGGCTAATCCCAGATACTTTTTAAATGTGCAACCACAGGAACAGCGATGCCTGTGGGGCGGAGCCCGCCTCCGCGACCTCGTTACTTCGGATTACAACGGGATGACTGGTAAAAAAAATTTAGCCACCCGCACGTGTGGCGACGCGCACTTCCCGCGCGCCCACGCCTGTCGGCTGATCGCCTCCCACCGTGATGCGATGCATGCGACGCAATTCCGGATAGTAGTCGCCTGTCGCGTAGTGCTGTGTGGCACGGTTGTCCCACATCGCCACATCGTTGGCCTGCCATTTCAGCCGTACCTGGTATTCGGGTTTGAGCAGATGCTCGAAGAGGTGGCGCAGCAAGGCGTCCGATTCCTTCTTTGATAGTTCGACGATGCGGCTGGTGAAGGTCGGATTGGCATAGAGCAGGCGCTTGCCGGTAACGGGGTGCACCACCACCAATGGGTGAACAACAGGCGGCGTCTCCTCACGCGCGCGTCGTATGCGTTCCGCACCATCCTGCTTGCCGCCGAGATAGCCGCCATAGGCCTGCAGGAAATCATGCTCGGCGCTAAGACCGCAGAGGAACTCCGCCAGCACCGGCGAGAGGCCTTCGTATGCGGCATATGCGCTCAGCCACAGCGTGTCACCGCCGCGTGGCGGAATGTGCTGCGCGTAGAGCACACCCGCCATGGACGGCTCGAGCCGATAGCTGACGTCGGAATGCCAGCTGTCGCTGATGGGCGGACGCGCCGCGTCGTGCTCCAGCACTGAAATCTCGGAATGGCCTGCCAGCGCCGTGAAGACCTCATGCACTTCCATGCGACCGAAGCGGCCCGCAAAGGCCATGTGCTGCTTGGGGGTCAGGGCCTGGTCATGGAAAAACAGCACCAGGTGTTCGTGCAGCGCGCGCTTCAAGCGCGCGAACAGCGCGTCGTCGACGCGCGCGAGGTCGACGCCCGACACATCGGCGCCAATCGCCGCAGTGCGCGGCTGGATGTCGAATACCGGATCAGTCATCACTCTCACTCCCGGCGCGTCGCGCGCGTCTTCAACCGTTCAAGCGTTCGAGTTCCTGCCCGCGGCTCTCGCTGACCGCAAACAAAATAATAGGCAGGCATACCAGTGGCACCAGCGCCACCACCGCGACAGCCTGGCCGACTGAGCCCAGCCACGCCGACAAAATGCCGACTGCCGCCGGCGCGAGTGCCATGCCGGTGCGTCCCAGCAGGTTGTTGACCAGTGCATTGGCAGTGGCGCGCTGTTCAGTTGGGAATATTTCGCTGGTGATGGTCGCGGCCACCGGCCACAACGCGTGCATGCCGAGCACCACCACGTAGGCGACAGTAATGACGGTGGCGTCGTGCGCGGTGAAACACACCCAGGCCGCGAGTGCGCCGGTGAGGAAAAAGAGACTCGCCGTCACGCGCCGGCCGGCGAGATCGAGCAGCGCACCGCCCGACACATAGCCGAGGATCGCCAAACTGTAGGCAAGCGTCAGAGCGTGACTCACCTCAGCCGGCGTCCACTGGCGCTCGTTGCTCACGTAGTAGGAAAAGAAAAACAGACAGCTCGAACTCCAGGCATTCACCGCGAACCACAGCGATGCCCCGGCCACTACGTGCAATCGATAGCGTGAACGCCACAAAGCGAGGAAGCTGCCAAACAACGCGGCCAGGGACTCTCGGCGTGGCGTGAGTTTCTGCGCGGCGTAGCGTCGCGTCTCGCGCAGCCAAGGCCAAGACAGCAACAATACCGGCAGCACCACGCCGCCAAACAGATACATCGCGCGCCAGCCAAGATTGCCGCCTGCGAGCCAAGGATGGAGTGCCGAGCCCAGGATGCCGCCGGCAAGGCTCAGCGCAAACATGAAAGTCACCGCCGCGCCGCGCCAGCGCGCCGGCATCTCCTCGGTAAGGATGATGGCACCAACACCTATTTCGGTGACCATGCACATGCGCGCCAGGAACTGCCACAGCACGAAGTCGGCGAGTCCGACCGACAGCGCAGACAACAGCGTAAAAAGTGTGTAGCCCGCGATCGCCCACAAGAACACGCGCCGTCGACCATGGCTATCGGCAAGGCGCACTAGAATGAAAGCAACGATGGTGCCGACGTTGATGAGTCCGACTGCCTTGCCGAGCACGGCGGCATCAACGCCGAACTCTCGTCCCAGGGCCGGCAGCGCGAGGTTGATGATCAGAAGATCGTAGCCTTCGAACAGCGTGACGAAGCCGACGAAAGCCAACAGCCCGACGAGATAACTACGCGCAGTTGGCGCGCCCGTCAGCTCGTCGGACGTGACCGCCATGGGCCTACTGCCTGGGTGGCGCGAAACGCTCGTAGGCCGTGTCCGGCGGCGGCACCTCAGGCAGCTTGCCGTCATCGGCCGGCAGCTTTACCGCGGTCTCAAAAGCGACGTGATTGCCGAAGTACATCACGTGCTGCTGATACTTCTGCACCTTCGCTGGCGACAGTTCGAGGACACCGCTGTCGAGCAGCGTGTGTTCATGCTTGGCGACCCACTTGTCCGCCGACTCGAGTCCAAGTGCGCCCGGAATGTGCACGCCCTTGATGTAGTAGTGGCTCGGGATGACGATGCGCGCAGCGGTCTTCTGCATCACCACATCGGCCCATTTCTGCGACAGGATGTGGCCTTCGTCGCTGACGGCAAGGATTGCGACGTCGACCTTGCCGATCTTCTCCCATACCCGCTCCGGCGGGTTCTGGCGATTGTCGCCCCAGTGCAGGATGCGTAAGCCGCCGGTCTCGATCACATACAGACTGTTATCCCATTGCAGGGACTCGTTGGGCGGACAGGGATCCTGGTCGATGAAGAATTTCACCAGTTTGCGATAGGGAATGTCGCCCTGGGTCTCGCACACGTGTTTGTCGGCAATGCCGGTGATCTTGACGTCGCCGAACGTGAATTCACCCGCCATGCGATCCAGCACTTGATCGGCCTGCAGGCGCTCGATGGCGTCATGGTCGAAGTGCGCGTGGGTCACTAGTGCGACGTCGGTGCGTACGATGGGCATTTCTCGCATGTACCACGGCGGGTACATGCCGACGATGTCGTTACGCCAGGGGTCGACAAAAACCTTGACGCCCTTGGGCGATTCGATTTGCACGGCCATGTTGCCGTAGTAGGACAGAGTCACCGTGCCGGTGTCCTGGCGCGTACCGCCATAAACCTGGATAGCGATGGTGCGATCGTTGTTGTACTTCTCGAGTTGCGCGGTACCACCGTGGGTGCCATGGGCGGCAAGCGGCTGCGTCGCGAGCAGCATGCAGGCTGCAAGCGCGCTGCGACAGGTGTTGAACATCTTCATCGTCCGGTCTCCCCTCATGAACTCAATAGCGGCGACCTTAGGGCGCGCGTGGTCTCGGATCAGGCATAAAACCGTCGCGGTTCGGCATGCGCACCGCCGCGAGGCGCGCGCGATCGAGCACTGTATCCTGAGGCACCACGCCGTTAGCCGCCAGCAGGAAAGCCGTCAGCGCGTAGACCTGCTCATCACGGAGCGAACCTGGCGCGGTGAAAGGCATGGCGCGGCGAATGTAGTCGAATACCGTAGTGGCATAGGGCCAGAAGCTGCCGATGGTCTGCACCGGCTTGTCACTCGCGAGTGATCCTTGCCCGCCGACCAGCACCGGGTCCGGGCCCTCGCGGCCGGTGGCGCCGTGGCACGCTGCGCACTGCTGCGCGTAGAGTTGCGCACCCTCGGCCACGCTGCCGCGCCCCGGCGGTAATTCCTCCCCGCGCGGGCCAATAGCGCTATCGGCAGCGCGCAAGGTTTCAGCGTTCGGCGTGTGACCGAGACCAAGCCCTTCGGCGTGCGCCGTGGTCACGGCGAACATCGCCACCAACAGCCAGACGCGCTCACACATTGTGCACGCTGCCGTCGCGGTCCACGCGCCACTGCTGAATGGCGTTGTAGTGATAGAAGGAATTGACGCCGCGGGCCGCGACCAGCGCATCACGGCTCGGCTGCACATAACCGGTCTCGTCGGTACAACGACTCGCGAGCATGGCTGGCTCACCATTGAAGTGCCACGGCAACGTGAAACGCGTGTGACATACCGGCAGTACGGGGCCATGCAGCGTCGCGTCCTGCCAGTGTTGGCCGCCATCGACGCTGACTTCCACCCGCGTTACGCGCCCGCGCCCCGACCACGCGAGTCCGCGCACTTCCTGAAAGCCGCGCTCGAGCGTCGCCTGACCGGGCGACGGCGAGGTGATCACCGACTTCGCGTCCATTGCCAAGGTGAAGACGCGCGCACGACCATCAGGCATGAGGTCGGTATACTTTGAAGTCTCTTCTCGACTGTAAACCGGCTCGCTGGCGAGCTTCAGTCGGCTCAACCACTTCACGCTGATGCTGCCCTCGTAGCCCGGCACCAGCAGGCGCAGTGGATAGCCCTGCTCGGGACGCAGCGCCTCGCCGTTCTGGCCATAGGCAATCAACGTATCATCCAACGCCTTGGCCAGCGGCAGACTGCGCGTGAGACGCGCGGCATCGCTGCCCTCCGCCACCAGCCACTGTGCCTCGGGCATGACACCGCATTCGGCGAGGAGATCGCGCAGTAGTACACCGCTCCACGCACTGCAGGACGTCAGGCCGTGTGTCTGCTGCACATCGACGCCGCCCGGGCCGAGCCACTCGCGGTAACTGTTGCCTGAGCATTCGAGAAAGCAGATGCGCTCGGTGACGGGAAATCGCCTGAGATCTTCCAGACTGAATTCAAGCGGTCGCTGCACCAGGCCATGGAGCAGCAGGCGATGCGCGGTGGGATCGATATCCGGTACGCCGGCGTGATGGCGTTCGTAGTGCAAGGCCGAGGGCGTGATAATGCCGAGCTGATCGCCTAACGGCGACCAGGACGCGGTGCTGCTGAGATAACGCGCCGGTGTCAGCCAACGCTGGCTGGACTCGAAGTGCGCACGTTGACCATAGCCGCTGACGGGCAGGCCCAGCGTGCGTTGCAGCGGCGCACCGTGTGCGCCGACACCGAGCAGCCCGGCAGCGAGAGCACCGCTGCCGCGCAGGAATCGACGTCGCTGTTTTGAGTGCATTGGGCGGCGCTGTGCGTGACGTCAGGCCGCCGTCAGCGTCGTGCTGTCTGTCGCCGCCAACAGCGGCACGCATAGTTGCACCACCGCGGCCACGCCAAACGCAGTCCAGGCGCTACTCGCAACTGCGTGTACTGGGCGCAGGTCCACCGGTCCGCTTCCGCTCATTCCGCTCCCAGGCGCCGGCGCTTAGTACTATCACCTATATTCCTATCACGAAAAAAATGACGACTCCAACAGTTTTGCGCAAATAAGCAGACGCGGCGAGCGCCAGCGGGCCGCGCATCAAATCTTTCACGCCACCTTTAGCGATTCGGGACGAGTGTAAAAGCGGTCAGTCCCAGTCGATTCTAATAGATAGGTTAATGCGACGCCCGAAGTCCTGTCACGCGATCTATCCGCGCCACGTGCGTAGCCATTCCGAAGCGCGCATAACAATCACGCGCTAGGGCAAGGGACGCCATCTGTTCGGCGCGGTGGCATTCGCGGTCCGCCAACTGCGCGCGCAGCTCATGTAGCTCGCCTTCAAACAGATGAAACTCCATTTGAGCGAGTAGTGAGGCGTACTCGTCGAGCGTAGCCGCAATCGCCACTGCAGATTCTCTCAACGCTAACTGCGCCCGCGCGAGCATTGCATGGCCTTGTGGATGGCTCACGCACTTTGATTCGCGCATTAAACGAACACCGGCTTCTGCAACATCCCGTGCGTTCTCGAATTGCCCGATTTCGAGCGTCGCTCGCGCCACGTGCGCAAAGAACTGCGCGTCGACCGCGCGAAAGGCTGCAGCATCGCGCGAGAGCTGTAACCCTTCACTTGCAGTTGCTAGTAAGTCTTCCCATGCCCCGTTCACAGCAAAGGTGTAGCAGCGAATCAAAATCGCGATTACTTCGTTTCCAAGCCCGAGCGTTTCAACGCGTGTAATTGTGTTCGGCGCCGATAATGGCGCACCCGTCACACCGCCAAGCGCGCACCTTAGCTCCGACTCAAGCCACAACCGACAAATCTCTGCGTCCGGAAAGCCGTTATCCACCGCAAGCTGTCGGTGACGTGGACAATC
>JANOXY010000435.1:0-4633 GCA_031418675.1 Pseudomonadota bacterium | reverse complement strand
TCACCATCGAAGAATGGCCCGTCGATCTTCATGGTGATATCAAGAGTGGTGCCAAGCTCAAGCTGCACTACACGATTACCAATGTCGATCGTGGTCATAACCTGCCGTCAGGTTCGCTCGGTGCGCAGCCAGAACTGTGGTTCAACGTCGCGGTCATCGGCCCGGACGGTCAGCGTGTGTGGGAATCGGGATATGTCGACAGCAACGGTGATATGGCCGACATCCATTCGTTGGACGTGGCCGCAGGCAAAGTGCCCTACGACAAACAACTATTCAATCTGCAGACCAAGTTCCTGACGACCAACGTCAAGGGCACTGATCGCGAAATGTATCTGCCGATCAATTTCGATTTTGATCAGTTGCCCCATATCCGGCCACCGGGCGTGCCGACGACGGTGCTGAATCATCCGCCTTTTATTCGCATGGAAGGCCGCAGCGTGCCACCGCTGGCGGCGCGGGATGTGCACTACACCATTCCGGCCGCAGCACTCAGCAAGCCTGGCGTATACAAGATTCAGTCGCGCATGCGCAGTCGAGCCGAGCCGATCTATTTCATGAAGTTTGTCGGCGCGACCAGCGATATGGAGCAATCGATCAACGAATGGATGATCGACCTTCACCCACAAGCGGCGGAGTTCGAAGTGAGATGAGCGTGGGCCACCTGACTTTATCTGCGCGACGCTCGGCTCTATTGCTGCTCATGCTTGCAGCGTGCACGTTGAATATGCCGGTGCGGGCGGAATTGCCCCGCCGTTTGCCCGAACAAGGCAAAGCCACCCTACCGAGCGTCCCCGAGCCCGCGGCAGGCACGGTGCACGAAGCACCACGGGAAAAAGCCGATACGCGGGCCATGTCGCCTGAGGCCAAGCCGGCGGAAGTTACCCGCGAGTTGTTTGGCCCTGATCCCACTTACGCCGACAAGCCCTACGATGTTGAGGCGCAGCTCGCGATCTACGGCAACAAACACGCGGTGCCCGGCCCAAGACCGCCGCTGGAATGGGGTTATCCCATGTACCAGTCGGGACCCGTCGGCAACGGAATCACTATCTTTGGGGACAAGAACCCGGCGCGCCCGCAACTGCTGGCCTATGGCGATTTCCGGCTCGGCACGGGCTATAACGACAACGGCAAGTTTGATACCGCGAATATGGCGGCGCGTCTCAATCTTGATCTCGATCTGCGACTGACTGCTACTGAACGTATACACGCTTTTTTGCGTCCTTTGGATCGCAGCAAGGTCGGGCGTTTCACGCGGGTAGAGTTTGGCGGCAATCAACGTGATCGTTTTGGCGATCACGAGATCCTGCTTGATGTCACGCCCGAGACCTTGTTCTTCGAAGGCGATCTCGGCCAGATAGCCGCGGGCATCACCGACGAATACAACCGCTACGACGTACCGGTTTCTTTCGGTCTGATGCCGATGGTGTTGCAGAACGGCATCTGGATGGACGATGCGATCCTCGGTGGCGCGCTGACCATTCCAGCGCTGAACAGCCGCCGACTCGATATTTCGAACATGGACATCACCTTCTTCGGTGGTGCCGACCGTGTCACGACGCGATCGCAGTTAAAAGGCCGGCTTCAAGATGACCATGGAGCAAATATTTATGGCACGGCGATCTTTATCGAAACCCGTGGCATGTATATCGAGGCGGGTTACGGTTATACCGAGGACACACGCAATGCTTTTGCTACGGATTTCAGTTATCACAATTTGACCGCAGCGGTGACACGCCGCTACTTCGGCAAGGTCTCGAACTCGCTGCGTGTGATCTACAACTTCAACCAGGATCCGGGCCCGGGCTTTGCCAAAACCGCCGACGGTTGGCTGTTGCTGATGGAGAACTCGTGGATCTCCCACAAGCCCCTGACCTTGGTGCCCTACGCCAATTTTTTTGTCGGATCAAAAAAACCGCAATCCCTGGCACGTGATTTTGGCGCAGGTGGTGTGCTGCGTAACACCGGCATTAATTTTGATACCGATGGCCTGAACGGCTTCCCCAAACTCGACGATACGGCCAACGACACCTACGGCGGCGCATTGGGCATTGAGTATCTGTTTTCACTCAATCAGCAGGTGGTGTTGGAAGTGGCGGCCTTAAATCCGCTGGGTCGTGACAACGAAGTGGGCCGGGTTGTCAAGGGCAGCCAGGGAGCCGTCGGTGCGCGCTACCAGCGACCGCTAACCAAACGCTGGATATTCCGCACCGACGCCATCTATGGTCTGCGCGAACATGAGCAGGACCTGGCCGGCATTCGTGCCGAGATGCGCATGAAATTTTGAGTATGACGGCGCAGATCGATCCGCCACGAAGGATAGCGCGCGAGTGCGGCGCCTATGCACTGCTGATATTGCTGGTCGCGCTGCCGGTGCGGGCCGGTGAAAATCTGCCGGTTTTGCCGGTCGATCGCGAGGCACGCTTTGTGGGGGTTGAGACCTGTGGCTCCAGTCAATGTCATGGTTCCAATGAACCATGGGGTAATGCCACGGTGTCGATGAAAGAACGCCTGATCTGGCAGGAACACGACAAACACGCGAGGGCCTTCGCCACCTTGAGTAGTGATGACGGCCGCGCCATCGCCACCAAACTCGGCCTCGCCGATGCCAGCCAGGCACCGCAGTGCCTGAGCTGCCACAGCACCTATGTACCGCAGGCGCAGCGCGGACCAAAGTTCAGTCTCCAACAAGGGGTTGGCTGTGAGTCCTGTCACGGTCCCGGCAGTCAGTTTCTCGCTACCCATGTGCAGCCGACTTCCGACCATGCCGGCAATGTTGCCGCCGGCCTTTACCCAAGCAATGAGCCTGGGCCACGCGCAGCTTTATGCATGTCCTGCCATCAAGGCGATGACAAGCGACAGCTGACCCATACGCTCTATGGTGCGGGGCACCCGCGGCTGCGCTTTGAACTCGACACCTACGGTGCCAGGCAGCCTTATCATTTTGTTGCGGACGCAGATTATCGTCGTCGCAAGCCCATGGCTTCGCATCTGCAGTTATGGGCCGCCGGCCAGTTGCGCGCCGCCGAGCAAATGCTCGCGCAAGTGCGCAGCGCCCACGGCCAGGGTATGTTTCCCGAGCTGGCCAATTACGATTGTTTGACCTGCCATCGCCCGATAGGACTCGACGGCGAACACCAGGCGCGGATGGGTGTTGCGCCGGGTGGTCTGAGTCTGAACGACGCACCGCTGGTGGTCTTGCGCGCCCTCGCCAGCGTGGTCGCACCCGAAGCGGCGGGCCACCTGCGCGCCGACAGCCATGAGCTGCAAGCGGCGCTGGCCGACACTGCGCACCGCGACCGCGTGCTTGAAAAGCTCAAGAATGGTGTCGCTATGCTCGCTAAGGCAATGGAGAATCGTCGCGACCAGCACAACGACTTGCGGGCGGTGCTAACCGGCCTGGTCGCGGAAGCCCGTACCGAGCAGCCACTGGCGTTTGCCGCGGCAGAAAGTATTGCAATGTCCGCCGCAACTTTGCTGGCGGCGGACTACGAACAACAAGGCCTGAGTGCCGAAGCTTATCAGCGCGCCAACCAGGCGCTCGACAGTGTTTATGCCGCCGTCGGCGATGAACGGAGCTACCGCGCCAAAACCTTCGTGGGCGCGCTCAACCAGCTCGCCGCCGTGGTGGTCAAGTAATCGCGCAATGCGCCGGGATTGAACTCATGAGGCCTCGATCAGCGACTCGCTCACCGGCCAGCAGACCAGCGTTTAGCTACGGTGTCAGCATCGCGGCGTTAGTTATCGTGATATCGATGTTGATGGAGAGCGCGGCACGGGCCGAAGAAGGCCCGAACAGCCCACCGAAGTACCTGGGCGTGGTGACCTGCGCCGGTTCCACTTGTCATGGTGCCGGCCACCCGGTGGGCGATGCACGCATCAAGCAAACGGAATTTTTGAGCTGGCATCGTGATGATGCCCACAGCAAAGCCTATCGTGTGCTGATCGAAGAAAAAGGCCAACGCATTGCGCACAAGCTGGGCTTGGCCAGCGCCGCGAACGCGCCGGAATGTCTTAGCTGTCACGCGACCTTCGTGCCTGCTGAAGTACGCGGCAAACGCTTCCAGTTATCCGACGGTGTCGGTTGCGAGTCCTGTCACGGGCCAGCCTCCAAATGGTTGGGTCAGCACGTCACGGGTGAGGCCAGCCGCGAGGACAACATCAAAGCCGGCATGCTTCGCACTGAAGAGCCGGTGGTGCGGGCGGCGCTGTGTCTGTCTTGCCACCTTGGTAGCCAGGACAAGTTCGCTAACCATCGTTTGATGGGTGCTGGCCATCCCCGCCTGTCCTTTGAACTCGACACCTACACCCTGTTGCAGCCCGCCCATTACCGCGTGGATGCCGATTATCGCGAACGCAAACAACTGGCGTCCCATGTGCGGGTGTGGGCCATCGGTCAGACCGCCGCCGCGATCCGCACCTTCGAACTGTTCACCAGCGATAAGTGGGCGGGCACGGGGGTGTTGCCTGAATTCGCGTTTTTCGACTGCCATGCCTGCCATCACCCCACGGCGGCTGGCAGATGCGAACGCGGCCGGCCTACGCACCGGCGATCGAGGCGTCGGCGGCGTTGCCGGAGCGCCGCCTGGAGCTGACGCCAAACGAGGCCATGGTGCTGGTGTCGATCGCCTATCAC
>JANOXY010000434.1:0-3459 GCA_031418675.1 Pseudomonadota bacterium | reverse complement strand
TTCGACACAGCGTGCTCGCGCACACTGGCCTGCCATTTATTGCGGCTCAGCTCCATGAGCATCTCTGCAACACTGAGCACCGACACTTAGTCCGGTCGCAGCAGTGAGGGAAAATTGCTAGCGATACTGTTCATTACCGGTGCCACGCGGCCCTTGAATCGGAAAGCTGGACAGAGGGGACCATACGTATTACTACCGGTGAGCATGTGGCGGAGTACATCCTCGTGCCCGTACTTACGGATCTCCAGCGCGACTATCCCGACAGACGCATCGAACTCGTGGTTGACTACGGGCTCACGGATATCGTTGCCGAACGATTCAATGCCGGGGTAAGAGTCGGCGAGCAGGTGGCAAAGGACATGATCGCGGTGCGCATTGGCGCCAATTTGCGAATGGCAGTCGTCGGCTCCCCTCAATACTGCGAACACCACAAGCTTCTGCGACGTCCGCAAGACCTCACGTTACACAACTGCATCGGGCTCAGAAACCCGGCACGCGGCGGCGTCTACCCTTGGGACTTCGAAATGCGTGGACGAGTAGTCAAGGTCAAAATCGTGGGGAACTGGCGCGTCAACACGCTGGCGCTGCGCGTGGGCTGTGCTTTGAATGGCTCTGGTTTAGCCTATGTCCCCGAGGACCAAGTCGCATCTGACATAGCGAGCGGCCGCCTTGTGAGAGTGCTGGGGGATTGGTGCGCACCGTTCCCCGGATACCATCTCTACTACGCGAGCCGTAAGCTGCAGTCGCCAGCATTTGCATTGGTCGTCAAGGCACTTCGAGACCGGGTAGCTCAGCGAAGTCAGGGGTCTTGCTGAAAGCCGGGGCGGTTCATGTTGCCGGCGCTGCGGTTTGCACCAGTCTGGTTGATGCGCGCGGTTCGAACCCTATTGTTGATCGTGTACATCGGCATCAAACCTGATACAGACTGCCAGGGCTCAGGCTTTAGTGATGCGATATCCGGCGCGGGGAAAATGCACAGCGATCTCGCCGAGATCGGGATCCCGCCGCAACACCGAGACGCGCTCTGCACTCAGATAGGTCAAGTTGCCGCGACAGGTCTCGACCCCATAGTCATCGGCCACGACTGCAACCTCGACACCGAGTTCGAGATCGCCAAGCCGCTGCAGGCCCGCGGCTGCAGGAGCTGGACGGGCTGCGCGTGCAATAGCAAGCGCCTCGCTGGTTGGCATCGGATTCGCGGCGCCGCTGCCAAAACTTTCGATGCGTGCAAACCATGCGGCGACCGCCGTCCGCGCCGCAATGTGCTCGAACAAGTCAGGCGAATTCTTGAATAACCACAGCGGGAAAAACACCGAAGCATCCGCCAGTGTGAAATCGCGGCCAAGCAGGAATGCTTGTGCGCGCAACTGCAGGTCCAACTGGTCGAGCACGAGGTCGGTCTGGGCTAGCGCATGCTCCGCGCCCTCAATAACCGCTTCCCGACTCAAGCTCGGCGACATCGCCGCGCGGTCGAGTAGAAATTCTGGCGGCAGGTGCGGCATCAGCGCATAGAAGGTGGGCAGCAGCACCTGGAACATAAACTGCCGACCGGCCCACGCTTCGATCACGCCGATAAGGCCGGCCTGGGCGGCAGGTATGCAAACCGGCGTCGGATGCAGCGCTTCCAGTACGCGCGCGATCAACACGGTGTCGATATAAACGTCAGCCCCAATCTGCAGCACTGGGATTCGGCGAAAGCCACCGGTTAAAGGCACGAGGTCGGGCTTAGGCATCATCAAAGGTTGTTCAACCGCGCGATACGGCAAAGCTTTGAACGCGAGGAGGCGCTTGATCTTCTCGGCAAAATGCGACTGCGGATAGTGATGAAGGATGAGTTCGCTCATGGGACAGTTCCGGTTGTTATTTAAACGAAGGCCATACGCTCGCTTGGGCGCCGCGTCCTATTCAGGCAAGCAGGGTGCGCCGGTGAGTCCAATGCCCGCATATGATAAGACTTCACTACAGATCGCAAAACCCAGCGGCGCAAGCGCAGCGCGATAGAGACCCAGTGCGGTGGGCGGATTCGTCACTTCAAACCGATGTGGTCAAACATCAAAATCTCTTGATTGGCGGGGTCATCGACATCCTTAAACAGGGACGCTCACCCGCGCTTGGAAATTCTTGCGCTCTCCTGCGCAAGCACTGCGAAACTCGCTTGGCGAGCCCCCCGCGGCGCGACGAAAGCTTCGCGTCAAGTTTGACAAGTCAGAAAAGCCAACTTCATAGGCAGTCTCCGTGAGCAGTCGCTCCCGATCCACCAGCAAGCGCGCCGCATGCCGTAATCGCGAACGCGGCAAATATTGATGGGGCGTCACACCAAACACTCGGGAAAAAAGCCGGACAAAATGAAATGGACTCATGTGAGCGGTGGTCGCGATGCGACCGAGAACGAGAACGTCTGCTGCGTTCTCCTCCATCCATTAAATGATGATCGTGCATACACCTGTATTCATCGAAGCGGGGCGCGCCCGCTCGCAATCGCGTTGAGGCCCATGGGCCTCAGGCCTGCCTGCAAGCGCCGCACGCACAGCCGCGGCCCGCGCGCGCGGGCCTGGGCTTGACGCTCGTATCCTCGCGGCATTGGGGGACATCTGCCACGAACCCCTGAGGGGCGCGGATAGCGCAGCTTATTTGGGTGGCACCGAGTTCCTAATGCTCAGGCCGGATACGGACGCCGACGACGCCCGTTCGCCGGGCGCCTTACCCGATAACCGCCACCGCTTCGATTTCGATCAACCACTCGGGTGCCGCCAGTGCTGCGACACCCACCAGGGTACTGGCCGGTGGTGTGCCTTCGGGCAGATATTTACCACGCACCGCGGCGATGGTGGCGCGCTGTTCCGGGGTATAAGCCACGACAAAAGTGGTGATCTTGACGACGTCGCGAAACGTGGCGCCGGCGGCGTGCAAAGCGGTCTGCAGGTTCTGCATCACCTGTTCGGTCTGGGCCGCGAGATCGCCGACGCCGACGGTCTTGCCGCTTGCATCCATCGCGACTTGTCCAGCGATATATAGCGTCTCGGCACCTCTGGCGCCAACGACGTGGGTATAGGTGGGAGCATTGGCCAGGCCGGTCGGCCGGATGTGGCGAAGTTCGCTCATGTTGGGTGTCCTGTGTATTGAATGGGCGGTGCGACAGAGGATAGCCGCAGCGCAGGCCCGAATCGAGGTGTGCGACGGCAGGTATCATGGCCAAGCCCACGGGCCTGGCCGGGTTTCAGCAGCGCGCCGGACCGGCCGGCGCTAGCTCACACCAAAATCCGTGGCCACCGCCAGATGCGCGCCGCCAAGGCGAGCAAATTCAACCTGGGCGAGAGCGCCGCTGCCGTCCGCATCGTAAAACAGCGAACCCGAGGTGGTGTCGAGAATGATGTGCTGGGTGGCGGTGGTGGCGACGGCACCGGCACCGGCGCCAGATCTGAAGTTGTTGGCGTTCAGCACACCGTCGGTTGACTGCAG
>JANOXY010000433.1:0-4641 GCA_031418675.1 Pseudomonadota bacterium | reverse complement strand
GTCGCTGTTTGCGGTGCCGAAGTTCCTGGTCCATGCCGACGGCACGCTTGGCCGCCGTAACGATGTGCGCTGTGTCTCCATCGAGCACAAGCTCGGCATCCACGGCAGCCCGACGGCGGTGATGTCCTATGGCGACAACGGTGGCGCGGTGGGCTACCTGGTGGGTGAGCTCAATCGTGGTCTGATGCACATGTTCACCATGATGAACGCCGCGCGCCATGCGGTTGGTCGCGAAGGTGTGGCCATCGCCGAGCGCGCTTATCAGCAAGCCTTGTTGTACGCCCGCGAGCGGGTGCAAGGCCGCGCCGAGGGTGCGGGACCGCGCTCGACCATCATCGAACACCCCGACGTCAAACGCATGCTGATGACCATGAAGTGCCAGATCGAAGCCATGCGCGCGCTGTCCTATCTGTGTGCCGTCGAATACGACACCGCCCAACTGCATCCCGATGCAGCACGTCGCGCGCGGGCCGAGCGGCGTGGGGATCTATTAACACCCATCGTCAAAGCCTGGTGTACCGAGACCGGCGTACAGCTCACTTCATTAGGCATGCAGGTGCATGGCGGCATGGGCTATATCGAAGAGACCGGTGCCGCCCAGTACCTGCGTGATGCACGCATCACACCCATCTACGAAGGGACCACCGGCATTCAGGCCGGCGATCTGGTGGGGCGCAAAACACTGCGTGACGGCGGCCAGGCTATGGGCGAACTGATCGCGGACATGCGCGCCACGATCCTCAGCATGCGGTCGCTGACCGGTACTGCCGCACAAGTGCGCGACGCACTGGCGGTAGCGGTGGATCAGCTCGAAACCGTGGTGGCCTGGTTATGCGCCTCGGCTGCGGATCCGCGTCTGTCGGCATCCGCGGCGGTGTCCTATCTGCAACTCGCCGGCCTGGTGTGCGGCGGTTGGATGATGGCCGAGGCAGCGGCCCGCAGTGCGGCTGCAGAGCAGCGTAACGACGACTTCTATCGGGCCAAACTCACCGCTTCAGGTTTTTATTCCCTGCAGTTATTGCCGCAGGCTGGTGCGCTGGCGCAGATCATTGTGCACGGCTCGAGTTCCATCGCCGATATCGACACCGCCTTGCTCTAGGGCCCATCCCGCCCGGGGCAAGCTTCTGTTATGGTTCTGCGCGTAGCGTTCGTCGGCGCGTGGACATAGCAGAGGAGAACAACAGTGGTGAGCGCAGCGGATTTCGAAGCCGACATCCCGAGCTTGCGGCGCATTCTGGCCCAGTCGCGCACCATCGCTGTGGTTGGCTTGTCCCAGAACTGGCATCGCCCTAGCAACTTCGCCGCCAAGTACCTCCAGCATCACGGCTACCGAGTGATTCCGGTTAATCCCGCCTATACCGAGGTGCTGGGCGAGAAGTGTTACGCAAGCCTGGCCGAGATCCCCGAACCCGTCGACGTGGTCGATTGTTTTCGACGTGCCGAAGACATCATGCCCCTGGCGCAAGCCGCCATCGCCATTGGCGCCAAAGTCCTGTGGCTGCAACTTGGCGTCGTCAACCTCGAAGCTGCCGCGCTTGCCCGTGCGGCCGGCCTCGATGTGGTGATGGACCGCTGCATGAAAATTGAACACGCGCGCCTGCAGGGTGGATTGAATTTTGTCGGGGTGAACACCGGCGTGATTTCATCCAAGCGTCCCAAGGTCATCGTCAATTGAAGCGCGCGCGGCAGCGCCGCATCGCGACCCGCACCGTTAGCAGAGACCACCATGGCAGATCACAAATTCGGCTTTGAAACCCTGTGCCTGCACGCCGGACAGATCCCCGATCCCGCAACCGGTGCGCGTGCAACACCCATCTACCAGACCACCTCCTACGTGTTCGACGATACCGAACACGCCGCCAGCCTGTTCAATCTGCAAACTTTCGGCAACATCTATACCCGCCTGAGCAATCCGACCACGGCTGTTTTTGAAGAACGCATGGCCGCGCTGGAAGGCGGACGCGCGGGGCTCGCAGTCAGTTCGGGCATGGCGGCGTCGGCCATTGCCTTGTTGACCCTGTGTCAAGCGGGTGACCACATCGTCGCCGCGCGCACGCTGTACGGCGGCACACACACGCTGTTGGATTTTAATTTCAAACGCTTCGGTATCGAGGCGACGCTGGTCGACACGGACGATCCGCAGGCCTTCGCCGCGGCTATCAAACCAAATACAAAAGTGATCTACGCGGAGACCATCGGTAACCCGGTCATCAATGTGCTCGATATCGAAGCGGTGGCGGCCGTTGCCCACAACGCCGGCATCCCGCTCATGCTGGACAACACGTTTCCCACGCCTTATCTGTGCCAGCCCTTCCAATGGGGCGCCGACATCGTCATTCATTCGGCCACCAAGTTTCTCGGTGGGCACGGCACTACTATCGGCGGCGTGATTGTGGAGTCCGGCAAATTTCCCTGGGATAACGGTAAATTCCCGGGCATGACCGAACCCTCGGACGGTTATCACGGGGTACGCTTCTACGAGACCTTCGGTGATTTTGGCTACACCATGCGCGCGCGGCTTGAACAGCTGCGCATCTTGGGTCCTTCATTGAGCCCGATGAGCAGTTTTCTGTTGCTGCAGGGCATCGAGACCCTCGCGGTGCGTATGGATCGCCACTGTGACAATGCGCTGGCGGTTGCGAAATTTCTGCAAGCCCATCCGCGCGTGGCTTGGGTGCGTTACCCGGGACTCAAGAATGATCCGTACTACGATCTCGCACAAAAATACACGCCACGGGGTGCAAGCGCGATTTTGAGTTTTGGTATCAAAGGCGGCCAGGCGGCGGGCGCACGTTTTATTGAGAGTGTGCAGTTCCTGAGTCATCTGGCCAATGTTGGCGACGCCAAGACCCTGGTCATCCATCCGGCGTCCACCACCCATCGTCAGATGAGTGAGGCACAACAAATTGCGGCCGGCGTACTGCCCGATATGATTCGTCTGTCGGTCGGCATCGAGACCCTGGCCGACATTCTGTGGGATATCGATCAGGCGCTGAGCAAAGCGGCATAAAATGCCATCAAACGGGGAGAGCGACATGAGTGACTTGCTGGCCGCCATCAAGGCTGTGTTGACCACCGGTGATGTATTGTCCGGCACCGACGCTACCAGTCGTGCTGCCGGGGTGTGGCGCACCGATACCATCAAGGCGCCCATCATCGTGCGACCGACTTCAACCCAAGAAGTCGCGGCGGTGATGAAGCTCTGCCATGAGCGCAATCAGTCGGTCGTGGTTCACGGTGGCCTGACCGGGCTGGTGCATGCCGCCGATACTTCGGCCGACGATCTGGTGATTTCGACCGAGCGTATGAACCGCATCGAAGAGCTCGACACCCTGGGTCGTACCATGACCTTGCAGTCTGGTGTGGCTCTGCAGTCCATCCATGAAGCGGCCGAAGCGGCCGGTCTTATGTTCCCGGTTGATCTCGGTGCGCGAGGTTCCTGTCAGATCGGTGGCAATGTGTCGACCAATGCCGGCGGCCTGCGGGTCATTCGTTACGGTATGACACGCGACAACGTGCTCGGCCTCGAAGCGGTGTTGAGTGATGGCACGGTGGTGTCATCCATGAACCACATGTTGAAGAACAACTCGGGCTACGATCTCAAACAATTGTTCATCGGCAGCGAAGGCACGCTGGGTATCGTCACGCGCCTTGTCCTGCGCTTGCGTACCGCGCTGCCGGCGCGACATACGGCGCTGGTGGCCTTTCCGGAATTCAGTGCCGTGCTGAAATTTCTTTCCTATTTGGATGGGGCGTTGTCGGGCAATCTTTCGGCGTTTGAAGTCATGTGGCCCGATTTCTTTTTGTACCAGCGGGACAAGGTGGGGGGCGCGGCCAAGCAGATCGGTGGCGAGCACCCCTTTTACGGCATCGTCGAAAGCTTGGGTGCGGATCAGGAACGGGAAGCCGAGGTCTTCGAAGCCGCGCTCATGCGTGCCCATGAAGAAGGCCTGCTGGCCGATGCCTTGATCGCAAAATCCGGTGCCGAGAGTGCCGCCATCTGGCGTATTCGTGACGAAGTGGAGCACCTGTTCGAACTGGGGCAGGTGATGTTCTTCGATGTCAGTCTGACCACGTTGCCCATGGCCGACTACGTGGCACTGGTACGTGGCCGGGTTGCGGCCTTGGCGTTCGAGGGTCATTTTTTTGCTTACGGCCACCTGGGTGACGGCAATCTGCATTTTTCGGTAGCCATGCGTGGTGACATTGAGCCCCATCGTCGTGACATTGAACGCGCCATCTACGAGCCGCTGGCGGCGCTGGGCGGTTCAGTTTCGGCCGAACATGGCATTGGTCTGGAAAAACAGCCATGGTTGGACATCAGCCGCAGTGAAAACGAAATCGCCCTGATGCGGCGCCTGAAACACGCGCTCGATCCCAAGGGGCTCTTGAACCGCGACAAGATTTTCGGCTACCAAGGCCTGCAGGTGCCACGCTAATTACCCGTAGGCGCGAATTCATTCGCACATCGACCATCGTGCCGAGCTGCCATGAATTGAATGTCCGACTGAACGCGGACCTGCACAAGACGGTCCCCGTAGGTGCGAATTCATTCGCACATTGACCATCGAGCCGAGCTGCCATGAATTGAATGTCCGACTGAAGTCGGACCTGCACAAGAAGGTCCCCGTAGGTGCGAAT
>JANOXY010000432.1:0-11516 GCA_031418675.1 Pseudomonadota bacterium | reverse complement strand
CAGCGCCACCGGCAGCGGCCCCAGGATGTGGGCCATCTCACGCCGTAAGGTCGCGAGGTTCAGCCGCCAGCGGGCCTGGCCCTGCTCAAACAGCAGATTCTGCAGTATGAATAAACGTACCGAGGTTTCCGGGATGGCACTCGCCAAAGCCCGATCAGCATCGGCGCGGCGCGCGATGCTGCCGAGGTCCAGGCGCTGCAAGGCATCGATGATATCGACGAAGCGATCGGGATAGCTGACCGGTGCAATGTCGACACTCACCAGTCGACGCAGCCCGCGGGCTTCATTCAGCGCCAGGGTCATCGCCACCTTGCCACCCATGCTGTGACCAACCAGGGTGAATTCATCGAGCGCCAGGCTGCTGAGCAGGCGCCGCACATCGGCGACCATATCGCCATAGGTCATGCTCGCGGTATGGGGCGAGCCACCGTGATTGCGCAAATCAACCAGGTGAAAGCGATAGTGTGAGGCCAGCGCGCGCGCCACGCTGATCCAGTTACGCCCGGCGCCAAACAGCCCGTGCAACACCACCACCGGCGCACCCGCACCGAGCGATTCCACTTTCAGATCCACTGCGTTCATCACTCAGCGCTCACGCAGCGCCGGCGGCACTCGCGCGGCGTTGAGATAACGCTGCGGCCACATCCCGAGCAGGGCGATGTCCTCGTCGATACCATCCATCACCGGGTAGTTGCAGAACTCCTCGGCGGCGACCCAGGCATAGTCCGTGTGTTCGTGATTGAGTACCACCGTGCCAGCCCGCCAGCGACGGTGAAAGAGATGGATCTCGTAGATGCCGCCGTAATAGGTATCGCGCAGCGGGCCGAGGTAGCGCAATAGCTCGGCCACATGACCGAGGCCGATTTCTTCTTCCAGTTCGCGCCACGCGGCATCCGCGGCCGATTCACCGGGCTCGATTTTGCCGGCTGGCAGCCCCCACAATCCTGCGCCCAGGCGCGCTTCGGCCGTGCGTTTTATCAGCAACAATTCGCCGGCTTCGTTCTGTAACAGATTTAACGCATAACGCGCGACCGGCGGCGCCTGGTTCACAGCATCGCTGCGCATCGCAAAAGTGCCCTGTGCAAATTCATCGCCATTGCCCTATCCCGTATTTGGTATATCCATTGCCCGCTGTGGCGGGCCCCGCCGTGCGAGTGCGGTGCGTGCCGATGGCCGTCGCCTCACCGTGCCGCCCATAATGCCCATCCTCAATTTCTAGCGCCAAGGTTTCCTGTATGGACGAGATTTTTGCCAGCCAGCACGGTTATTACCTCGAAGACCTCGCGCTTGGCATGACCGCGCTGTTCGCCAAGACGATGACCGACGCCGACGTGTTGGCCTTCGCCGGCCTGTCGGGTGATCACAACCCCCTGCACGTCAACGAAGAGTTCGCCGCCAAAACACGTTTCAAGCGGCGCATCGTGCACGGCATGTTGACCACTAGCCTGTGGTCAACCCTGGTCGGCACGCGCCTGCCCGGCCCGGGTGCCGCCTATATGGGCCAGGACACACGCTTTCTGAAACCGGTACACGTTGGCGATACCGTCACCGCGCGCATGACGATCGTGGCCATCGATAGCACCAGGCAGCGGGTTGAACTGGATGCCGAGTGTCTGGTGGGCGGCGAGCCGGTTGCGCTCGGGCGCGCGCGCGTGTGGGTGCCGCGTCGCCCGCCGGCCTGAGCACCGCCCGCGATCGGCTCCACAGCCCCATGCCCTCGGAGTTACTAAACCTTGCCCCCAACTAAAGATTATCCGCTACATCCCGCTATCCCCTACGAGCAAACTAAAGGGTTCGCACCAGCATGCATGGGTCACCGCCCTCCGTAGCGTCCTGGAATCGAAATTTGGCAGGGCCGACATGAATCTACGCATCTTCATTACATGCCTGGTCACCATGCTGCTGCCGCTGTGGCCAGTGCACAGTACAGCCGGCGACGCATCCAAAGCGGAACTGGTCATCCTCAACTGGGCCGACTACATCGACCCCGAAGTCATCGCGGACTTCGAAGCCAAACATCATGCCAAGGTGCGGGTGGTGAATTTCGAAGACGATGACAACCGCAACCAACTGATGCTTGCCACCAATGGCGACGGCTACGATCTCGTGCTGGTCAACGAAACCCATGTTGGGCTTTATCGCGCCCACGGCTGGCTGGCCAAACTGAGCGCAGCCGAGGTGCCCAATCTCAAGCACCTGGATAGCAGCTGGACAGAAAAGGCGCGGGACGCCGATGGTTATGCAGTGCCCTACTTCTGGGGCACGCTTGGTATCGCCTACCGTCGTGACCTGGTGAAAAAGCTACCCGAGCACTGGACGGATTTGCTCGACCCGAGCCCGGATCTGCGTGGTCGGATTGCGATGTTGAGTGCGCAACGCGAGTTGCTCGGTGTTGCACTCAAAGCCGCCGGCCACTCGGCGAACAGTACCGATCACACCGAAATCGACGCAGCCATGGCGCTGTTGCTGGCCCAGAAGCCCGCCGTACGCGCCTACCAACAAGCCCTGCTGAACGAAAAATCCGAGCTGGTCACGGGTGAAGTCAGTATGCGTCTAATGTTTAACGGTGATGCGCTGCTGTTGCGCAAGTTCAATCACAACATCGAGTATCTCGTGCCCCCCGAAGGCACGGGACTGTGGGTCGACTATTTGACGGTGATGGCGAATGCGCCCAGTCCCAAGCTCGCTTATGCGTTTCTCGATTTTCTGAACGAACCGAGCGTCGCTGCAAAAAACGCTGCGTTTGTGAATTACGCGACGCCCAATCAGGCGGCGGCCCGGCTTATGTCAGACGAATATCGTAATAATCCGAGCATCTATCCACCGGCCAAAACGCTCGCCAATTCCGATTTGTTCGCCCCGTTGCCGCCCCGCGCACTCAGCTATCGCAACAGCCAATTCACGCACTTGCTGCAAAACTGATCGATTGGCGTAAGCCGCCGTGAAGCTCCACGCCAAGATTCCCGCGCTCGTGTTACCACTGGTTGTTGCGCCGTTGCTGGTGTTGGGCGCGTTTGCGTACTCAAAAATTCACGACAATATGCACGAGCGTGTCGAGGCTGACGCTGCGCGTGCCCTGCGCACCGTGAGTAATCACCTGAGGCAGGAGACGGCGGCTGCGCGCGGCAACCTGCAGCTGTTCATGGGCAATATCGTGGTGGCCAAGTACGCGACCACCAACGATGAGGACGAGCGCTACTCGTTACTGCAGACTCCCCTGCTCGAGGTATTCAAGGCTTGCCAGCGCGCATTTCCCAGTTACTTCGAGATCCGCTTTCTACTGCCCGACGGCTATGAAGACGCACGCCAGTCTCATCTCAAGCTCGGTAATTTTTCCGACGACGAAAGTGCCAGTCCGTGGTTCAAGCGCCTGACCAGCAGCGCTGAGGATGACTACGCGACCGTCTATGTGCACCCTGACACCCATCAGCCAGCGCTGTTTGTCGGTGCTGCGGTCAAACGACGCGACGCGACCACCCAGACCGAGGGTGACACGCCGACCCTGCGCGGCTATCTCGGCATTTCGGTCGATTTGAGCGAGCTCGGCCGAGACATCGCCGAGGCGCGCATCGGTGAGTCGGGCTTTATGTTTGCGACGGACAACGATGGGCGTGTGTTGTTCGGAAAACCTGGCTTGAAGCTGCCGGCGGATTTCATCGCAACTGTCCGCCGCGGTATCGAGCATTCCCGTGAAGAAATCTCAGTGCAGTTGAACGCCGCGCCAACCGGCCTGCACATGCGTCGCGTGAACGACAATCTGCTGCTGTTTGCGGCCCATCCTGATGCGGATATGAACAATCTGATTGTGCAATCTGCCTTGCTCGTACTGCTCGGCTTATTGCTGGTGGTGGCGGTGACGGGCGGCGGTCTGGTCTCAGTATTAACGCGCCACATCGTGCGGCCCGTAGAGCGTCTCGGCACGGTCGCGTCCGAGATCGGCAGTGGTAACTGGGACATAGAGAGCGGTATTGAAAGCAACGACGAAATCGGCGATCTCGCCCGCTCCGTTGAATCCATGGCACGCAATCTGAAGGATGCCGATGACCGGGTGCGCTTCCTCGCTTATCACGACAATCTGACTGGCCTGCCCAACCGCGCCATGTTTCGCGACTATCTGACCCGCGCACTGTCCCAAGCCGAGCGGGCCGAGCTCAAGCTCGGCATTCTGTTTCTCGACATCGATGGCTTCAAACGCATCAATGACACCCTCGGCCATCAGACCGGTGATCTGTTGCTCAAGGAAGTCGCGCGGCGTCTGACTGCGCAACTGCGCGAAGAGGATATGCTGGCGCATGTCGATGACAGCAGACGGCCAGAGGACCTGCTGGCGCGGCTGGGTGGTGATGAATTTATCGTGCTGCTGACCTCAATACACGATCTGCACGGCCCCGGCACGGTGGCGCGACGCTTTATCAGAGCGCTCGGTGAGACCATGAACTTGAACGGGCAGGAGTGCAATATCGGTGCAAGCATAGGCATTGCCATCTATCCCGACGACGGTGCGGATGCTGGCGAGCTGATCAAACATGCCGACATCGCCATGTATCACGCCAAGGCGCTGGGCAAAAACGCTTATCAATACTTTCAGTCGTCCATGAATGCCGCTGTGCTGGAACGCGCGGCCCTGGAGGCCAAGCTGCGTAGAGCCATTGCGGAGCAGCATCTGTCCCTGCACTACCAGCCCCAGATTGATCCCCTGAGCATGGAAGTGGTGGGCGTCGAGGCCTTGATTCGCTGGACCGATCCCGACACCGGGCCGATTTCGCCGGGCGCCTTTATTCCACTCGCCGAAGAAACGGGCCTGATCCTGCCCATTGGTGAATGGGTGATCGACGAGGCCTGTCGGCAAGCCAAACTGTGGGATGCCCGTGGTCTGCCTTCGGTTCCGATTTCAGTGAACGTTTCCGGCGTGCAGTTCGAACGCCAGGACGTGGCGGAGATCGTACGCTTGGCGGTTACTCGACACCGCTTGCCACCCGGTCGTCTGGAAGTGGAAATCACGGAGTCGGCGATCATGCGCCATCCCGAGCGCGCGGTAGCTGCGCTCACGACCCTGCGTGAATCGGGAGTCGGTGTGGCACTCGACGATTTTGGTACCGGTTATTCTTCGCTCAGTTATCTGCGTCGCTTCCCTATCGACACCCTGAAGATCGACCGCAGTTTCATCATTGAAATAGACACCAACAAAGAAGACGCAGAAATCGTCGCGGCCATCGTTGCGATGGCCCATACCTTGGGACTGCGGGTGATCGTCGAAGGTGTTGAAACCGATGCTCAGTTGCGGGTCATCATCGCCAAACATTGCGATATCGTGCAGGGCTTTGTTTTCAGTCGGGCGCTGCCAGCCGCTGACATTCCTGCGCTGTTGAGCGCACCGCTGCGGCGTAGTGCTTGATGCCTCTCAGCTTGTACTTTGTACTTCTACCCGTGCGTCGAAAGCATTGCTGCCAAACGCGAGATCGCTCAGTCCGTCGGGTGTCAAAGCATTGGCCGAGGAACCGTTGAGCGTGACCGACGGCCACCAGTTGAAGGCCATATAAACCACGCCGGCGGCGGTGTCGGTTGATACCCGTGCAATGGCTTCCACTTCCCCTAGCCCATTAAACATCCGTATCCGATCGCCAGCCTTGATGTGGCGGGCAGCGGCGTCGTCGGGATGGATTTGAATGTCGGGGCGATGTTTGCGCGTACCGGCGTGGGGCAAGTTCACATAACCTGAATTGAGAAAATGACTGGTTTTGGCCGAGATCAGGCGCAAGGGCAGCGCCTGGCCGGCGGTGCGCGCATCATCGATGGGCACATAGTTGGGCAGAGGATCGTGGCCCGCCGCCGCCAGGCTTGCTGAGTAGAACTCACATTTGCCGCTGGGCGTGGTGAAACCGCCCGCGGCGCGCGGTCGCCAGTCGGCGGGCAGGGTCAGTGGCGCCCAGCCGCTTTCCAGCAGGGATTCGAAACTGATGCCGTCGAGATAGGGATGGCCGCTGCTGAGCAGTTGACGAATACGATCTTCATCGCTGGTATGCAGATAAGCTTCGTCGAAACCCATCGCAGCGGACAAACGGCGGAACAATTCGCTGTTGGCGACCGCCTCGCCGCGTGGTGGGATTGCCGGTGGATTCAAGGCCAGATAGGTCTGACCCCAGGAACCCATCAATTCCCATTGTTCAAATTGGGTGGTGGCCGGCAACACGATGTCGGCATAACGCGCGGTATCGGTCATGAACTGTTCGTGCACCACGGTGAATAAATCCTCGCGCATGAACCCTTCGATCACCCGATTCTGATTGGGCAGGGTCACCACGGGATTAAGGTTGTAAACCAATAGCCAGGTAATGGGTGGTGCCATGTCTGGCGCGGTGAGCACCTGACCAAGCTGCGAGAGATGCACGGTGCGCGCTGCTTTTGGCAGATGGCTTGGCGCCAGCACTGCCCGATAGTCCAGTGCCGCATAAAACAGATCACCGGTGAAATGGCTGATGCCACCACCCAGATCCCGCCACGCACCGGTTAATGCCGGCAGGCAGGACACCGCGCGGAAACCGAGCGAGCCATTGGAATAACGCTCCATACCAACCAGCAGCCGCACCGCGGCCGGACGAATGGTGGCGTAGTCGTGGGCGAGTTGTTCGATGGCGCTGGCGGCGAGACCAGTGATGGCGGCAACCCTGGCGGGTGGATAGTCCTTCACCCGTTCGCGCAGCTGCTCAAAACCCACCGTGTATTTTTCGATGTAGTCAGCATCGTGCAGCTTGTCACGAATGATGACGTGCATCATGCCCAGGGCCAGCGCGGCGTCGGTGGCCGGTGCCAGTTGCACATGCCAGTCGGCATGGGCCGCGGTCGGTGTGCGCACCGGATCGATCACGATGATCTTGGCGCCCCGATCGCGCGCTGCGCGCATCGCACCGCCCCACAGATGCACGTTGGTGGCGACCGTATTGGTACCCCAGATCACAATCAGACGGCTATGGGCTAAATCCTCGGGTAATAACGCGGTGCCCGCGCCGATGCTGGTGGCAACGGCATCGAAGGCGACGTTGCCGCAGATCTGACGATCAACCTCGGTCGCGCCCAGGCGGGCGAAGAACTGATCACCGGCATAACGTTGCAGCACGCCGATGGTGCCGGCGAAATTGCACGGCATGGCGCACAGCGGACCGTATTGTGCGATGTCGTGTTGGAGTCGCGCGCTGATCTCTGCCAGCGCTTCATCCCAACCGATACGCGTGAAGCTGCCGCTGCCCTTGGCACCGCTGCGGCGCAAGGGATACAACACGCGCTGATCGCTGTATACCCGCTCGGGATAGCGTTTGAGCTTGGCGCATAGCGCACCCTGGGTGAAGGGATGATCCGGTGTGCCCTGGACCTGCGTGGCGTGGCCCTGCTCATCAACCGACACCTGCCAGGCGCAGGTGTCGGGACAATCGTGGGGACAGGCACCGTGGACGTGCTTCATGGCGTGCACTCGTAAACAGGGTAGGGACATCATGCCCCCGTCGCGGTCGCGCTCCAAGCGGCGCGAAGGTTCCCGATGGGGACTTTCGCCACGCGTGCATTTATGCTCAAGTTTGATTGACACACGCAGGCGCCGTTGACCATTTGAGCGCGCCATTCCAGGGGAGTATCAACATGGCCATGGTGCGCGCCGACGACGGCGTCAATCTCCATTACGAAGAAGCCGGCAGCGGCACGCCTATCGTGTTTGTACATGAATACGCTGGCGATATTCGCAGCTGGGAGGCGCAGCTGCGGCACTTTTCCCGCCGTTACCGCTGCATTGCCTTCAATGCGCGCGGTTATCCACCTTCCGATGTGCCGAGCGCCGTGGACAGCTACTCACAAGCCCGCGCACGGGACGACATTCTCGCTGTGCTCGATGGTCTGGGACTGGCCCGCGCCCACGTGGTTGGTCTGTCGATGGGCGCCTTCGCCACCCTGCACTTTGGCATGCGCTACGCAGATCGCGCCCTGTCGCTGGTGGTGGCGGGTTGTGGTTACGGCGCCCATCCCGATGGTTATGCGGACTTCCAGGCCCACGCCCGCGACAACGCCGCATTGATCCGCGCGCAGGGCATTGCCGCATTTGCATCGTCCTATGGCCAGGGGCCGGGGCGGGTGCAGTTGCGCGCCAAAGATCCGCGCGGCTTCGAGGAGTTCCTGCGTATTTTCTGCGACCACTCCACGCTGGGTTCAGCCAACACCATGGAAGGTTATCAGGCTCGTCGTCCTTCGCTTTACGACCTGCAAAAAGAAATGGCGGCGATCACCGTGCCAACTTTGATCGTGGCGGGCGACGAAGACGATCCGACCTTGGAACCTTCGTTACTCATGAAACGCTGCATTCCCAGTGCCGGCCTGGCGGTGTTGCCACGCAGTGGTCATGTCTTGAATCTGGAAGATCCCGCGCTGTTCAATCAATTGCTCGAGGAATTTTTTCATCAGATTGAAAGCGGTCGCTGGCGGGCGCGGGAAGCATGACAAACGCTGGCGCCCTGAGCGGCCTCACGGTGCTGGATCTCACGCGTGTACGTGCCGGGCCGAGCTGTGTGCGCAACTTTGCCGATTGGGGAGCGGACGTGATCCGCATCGAACAACCGGGTGATGGCGAAGACGGCTTTGGCCCGCGTGCCGGCGCCGATTTTCAGAATCTGCATCGTAATAAACGTTCCCTTAGTCTCAATCTCAAGGATGCGCGCGGTGTGGCCTTGCTGAAGCAGCTGGTGGCGCGTGCCGATGTGCTGGTGGAAAACTATCGACCGGCGGTCAAGACCCGTCTCGGCATCGATTATGAAACCCTGGCGGCGCTCAATCCGCGGCTGATCTACGCCAGCATTTCCGGCTTTGGTGAAACGGGTCCCTATCGTGATCATGCCGGCTTCGATCAGATTGCCCAGGGCATGGGCGGCCTCATGTGGACCACCGGTCTGGCAGGGCAGGGTCCGATGCGCGCCGGCACGCCCGTCGCTGATTTGAGTGCCGGCTTGTTTGCTGCACTGGGCATCCTGATCGCACTGCAGGAACGTCAGCGCTCCGGCCGCGGCCAATGGGTGCAGACTTCGCTGCTGGCGGCAATGGTCGCGATGATGGATTTCCAGGCGGCGCGCTGGCTGGTCGACGGTGAGGTGCCAGGCCAGGCCGGTAACGATCATCCGACTTCGATGCCAACCAGTGTTTATCCGTGTCGCGATGGCTTCGTGAACATCGCCGCCAGTGGCAATGCCATTTATGGGCGCTTGTGTACCGCGCTGAATGCAGAACACCTGGCCGATGACCCTGCGTTCTGTAGCGCGGCACTGCGCTCACGGCATCGCGCCGCGCTGAACGAGGCTATCGCTGAACGCACACGGATGTTTGCGAGTGCCGATTTGATCGCGCGCTTAAATCAAGCCGGTGTGCCCTGCGGACCGATCTACAAAATGAACGAGGTATTCGACGATCCGCAGGTGCGCCACCTAGGGCTCGCCACCCCGGTGTCGAGCGCTACGGGAGAGCGCGTAACCCTGGTCGGGCCGGCGTTTATGTTGTCCCGCACGCCACCATTGATGCGCCACACCTTGGGTGTGGCAGGCGCTGATAATGCCTCCGTCTTGCGTGAACTCGGTTTAAGCGACGATGAGATCGCGCGCCTGGCCCATGACAAGGTCATCTAGCTTGGCGCCCGTTAACCTCAGCCAAACAACAAAGGAAGACTCATGAGCAGCGGTAAACTCAGTGTCGAACGTGATGGCCCCATCGCTTATGTCGTGCTCGACAATCCGGCCCGGCGTAACGCCATTAGTGCAGCCATGTGGCACGCCTTCCCCACGATTCTGGCTGAACTGGACCAGGATGTGACCGTGCGTTGTGTGGTCTTGCGCGGCGCTGGCGATGTCGCTTTTGCCGCCGGCGCCGACATCTCCGAGTTCGAGCGCAATCGTGCCGATGCCGACGGCGCGCGCAGCTACGAAGCCGCCACCGCCGCTGCCCATCACGCCCTGGAATCGACCTCGAAGCCAGTCATCGCGCAGATCCGCGGATTCTGTATCGGTGGTGGTCTGGCCGTCGCGCTCAGCTGTGATCTGCGTTACTGCGCCGACGATAGTCAGTTCGCCATTCCCGCTGCGCGCCTCGGTCTCGGTTACGGCATACATGGCCACCGCCGTCTGGTCGCAACCGTTGGCCATGCCGCGGCACGGGAGATTATGTATAGCGCCCGGCGCTATGACGCAATCGCTGCGCGCGACCTCGGTCTGGTCAATCGTGTGTTGCCCGTGGCGGAACTCGATGCTTATGTGCGCACCCTGGCAATGGACCTCGCCGCCAACGCGCCACTCACACAAGCGGCATCCAAAGCCGCCATCAATGCAGCGATCGCTGAGCAGGCTGATTTCAAACAATGCGAGGCGCTGCTCGCGCGCTGCATGGCCAGCGCCGACTATCGTGAAGGACGCACCGCGTTCATGGAAAAGCGCAAACCGAAATTCGAGGGGCGCTGAAATCCGTATTCGTAGGTCCGACTTCAGTCGGACACTCCTTAGCGCAGGTTCTCCCGCTGATGCGCGTGTTTGCCGGCCTCGCAAAACGCGCCGGTTAAGATACCCTTCAGAATTTCGGTTCTTCCCACCAAGGAAAAAAGTCCGGCAGATCGCGGCTGACTTTGCCCGGGAAATGGGGCGCACGCTTTTCGAGAAATGAACTCACGCCTTCTTTGGCGTCGGCGGTCGGGCCCAAGGTAAAAACGCCGCGCGAGTCGATGCGATGGGCGGCCATGGGGTGATCTTCGCTCAGCATGCGCCACATCATGTGACGAATGAGGGTGACCGAGATGGCCGAGGTGTTCTCGACGATTTCCGTGGCGATTGCCAAGGCGCGTGGCAGCAGGTCCGCTGGCGCCAGCACTTCTTTCACGAGTCGCCCCTGCAAAGCTTCGGCGGCCGGGAATACGCGCCCGGAATAGGACCATTCCAGGGCCTGGGACACACCCACAACGCGCGGCAGAAACCAACTTGAGCAGGCTTCTGGCACGATGCCTCGGCGCGCAAATACAAAACCAAAACGGGCGTCGGCGGAAGCGAGACGGATATCCATCGGCAAGGTCATGGTCGCGCCCACACCCACCGCCGCACCATTGATGGCCGCGATCACTGGCTTGCGTGATTCATAGATGCGCAAGGTCAGCAGACCACCGCCGTCGCGATGGGTCTCGGCCGTGCGCTCGCCTCGCGAGGCGTGATCAAAGCTGCCCGCGCCGGCAGAGAGATCGGCACCTGCACAGAAGCCGCGTCCCGCACCCGTGACAATAATCACCCGTACATCGTCATCAGCATCGGCGCGATCGAAGGCGTCGAGCAGTTCGCGCAACATGGTGTGGGTGAAAGCGTTGAGCTTGTCGGGACGGTTGAGGGTCAGGGTGAGAATGCCCTTGTCGACGCTGTAGAGGATTTGTTCGTAGGTCATGGGTGGGGGTCCGATGAGATTGAGAATGGGGGCGTCGAAACAAATGTGCGAATAAATTCGCACCTACAGTAGGTGCGAAT
>JANOXY010000431.1:0-1523 GCA_031418675.1 Pseudomonadota bacterium | reverse complement strand
ATGTGCGGGCCGAAGTTCTGCTCCATGCAGATCACTCAGGAAGTGCGCGAGTACGCAGCCGCCCAGGGTGTCGACGACACACCGGATGTGCTGGAGCGTGGCATGCAGGAAAAAGCGCTGGAGTTCCGCGCCCAGGGTGCGCAGGTATATCGCGAGACCTGAGGCGCGGCCCGCTGTCGTGCGGTACGCCCGCCGTGCCGCAGCGGGTCTCAGTCGTGGGTCTTGCGCAGGACTTCGAACACGGCCGCGATCTCGTCGTCGCTGTGACCCGCTGCCGCCGCTTTTTTATAGGCGGCCATGAGGGTGTCGGGCAGGCGCGTATCGACGTCATTGTCGTGGGTCAGACGCTGAATGTGTCGCAGGGTCGCGATATGGGTGTCCAAGGCGCCGTCGACACCGGTGTAGAGCTCACGGTCGATCATATTGCGGGCCTGGTCGGCGGTCGCGCTGAGCAAGGCAGCCGTGGCTTTGACGGTCTGGAAGTACTGCGCGAGTGGTAGCTGCTCGGATTCACACAATGCCGCACCGTGCAACATGGCGAGCGTTGCACCGTAGTAATAATCAAGCGCGGCGCAACCCAGGGTGGCGGCTGCGCCTATTGCTTCGCCAACATACTGGCTGAGGCCTCCCAGCACACCGAGTGTGGTGCGATAGCGCTCGAAGCGCGCTTCTTCCCCCGCATAAAACACCACGGCTTGCGCGCTGCCAACGGCGTTCGGGTAGCTCAGGATGGCGGCATCCAGATAATGCATGCCGTGCATGCCGGCCCAGGCGTCCATGGTGCGGGCGTCGGCTGGTGTGCCAGCGGTCAATTGCACCAGGGTTTTGTCCGCCAGTTCCACTTCATTGGCAACGTCGTCCATGACTTCCATGCCGGCGCTGTAATCGCTCAAGCTGAGTAGGATCAATTCGGCTTCAGCGCAGGCTTCAGCCGCACTGCGGGCGACGCGCGCGCGGTCGGCAAAAGCAAACGCACGGCCGTTGGAGCGGTTCCATAACGTGAGTGGCACACCGGCGGCGGCCAGCGCGCTGGCCAAAGCACTGCCCATGCGACCCAGGCCAATCACCGTCGTAGCGGGATGGTTCATCGTTGTGCGCACGTCGCTGAGAGGTGCAACACACACCCGTCGGTGGTTTTCACAGGTCGCGTCATCGCGAATCTCCGCTGGCTGGTAGAGGTGAGCGTCGCCGCGGATTATCGCCGCCCGCCCACCACGGGCCAAGTGCAGCCATGCTCGCCGTGCTGCGCGGCTGCTACCATCGCCTTCATTGTTTGCCAGCGCGCTATCATGCTCGACAAATGACCCGCTAAGCAGGAGAGAGTGTCATGAAGAAGGTCAGCGTTGGCGTCATCATGTTTGCGACCGACAAAGCCATGCAGCCGGCGGCGCTCGCGCGAGCGGTGGAAGAGCGTGGTTTGGACGGCTTTTTCCTGCCGGAGCAAACCCATATACCCCACGCCACCCGCTCGCCAATTTTTACCGATGGCAAATTAACAGCGCCCAATCTTCGCACCAAAGACC
>JANOXY010000430.1:0-2183 GCA_031418675.1 Pseudomonadota bacterium | reverse complement strand
CGAGGCCGCCATGCTCGGCCAGCCGGTGACCATGCTGATCCCGCAGACGGTGGGCTTCAAGCTGCTGGGCAAGCTGCCTGAAGGCACCACCGCCACGGACCTTGTGCTGCGTGTCACTGAGATGCTGCGCAAGAAGGGTGTGGTTGGGAAATTCGTTGAATTTTTTGGCCCCGGACTCGATCAACTGCCGCTTGCCGATCGTGCCACGCTGGCCAACATGGCGCCGGAATATGGCGCCACCTGCGGTATCTTCCCGATCGACGCCGAGACCGTAACCTTCCTGAAACTGTCAGGCCGCAGCGCCGAACAGGTTGCGCTGGTCGAGGCTTACGCCAAAGAAACCGGCTTGTGGCGCGATGCCTCTACGCCAGAAGCGGTTTACTCCGACACCCTGGAACTCGATATGAGCGGTGTGGTGCCGGCCCTGGCCGGGCCAAAACGTCCCCAGGACCGTATCGATCTGACGGGCGTCAAGGCCGCTTATCTGAAGCAGCTCGAAGCCGATACCGATGCCCGTGCCGCGGGCGGCGCAGCAACCGTGCAAATCGGTGGTCAGAATGTTGAAGTGAAAGACGGCGCGGTGGTGATTGCCGCCATCACGTCCTGCACCAATACCTCCAATCCTTCGGTCATGGTCGGCGCTGGCATTCTGGCCAAAAAGGCCAACGAGCTCGGCCTCAAGGTCAAACCCTGGGTCAAGACCAGCCTCGCGCCCGGCTCGCTGGTGGTCTCGGCCTACCTCGACAAGGCGGGCCTTTCGCCCCACCTCGACGCGCTGGGCTTTAACACCGTTGGTTATGGCTGCACGACCTGCATTGGTAACTCGGGCCCGCTGCCGGTGGCCGTGAGTGATGCGATACGCCAGGGTGATCTGGTGGCGTGTTCGGTGCTGTCGGGCAATCGCAACTTCGAAGGCCGCGTGCACGCCGAAGTGAAGATGAACTTCCTCGCTTCGCCGCCGCTGGTGGTGGCCTATGCCATCGCCGGCACCATGAATATCGATCTGCAGAAGGATTCACTCGGCAAGGGCAAGGACGGCAAAGACGTCTATTTGAAAGACATCTGGCCGTCCACTGCTGAAGTTGCCAATGCCGTGGCCAGTACCATCGATTCCAAGATGTTCGGTGCCAGCTACGCCAACGTGTATGCGGGCGACGCGCGCTGGGCCGGTATCAAGGTGGAGAAGTCCAACCGCTACAGCTGGGATGACAGCTCGACCTACGTCAAGAACCCGCCCTACTTCGTCAACATGCCACGCACGCCCGGCGCCATCCAACCGCTGGTGAACGCGCGCGCGCTGGCCAAACTGGGCGATTCGATCACCACCGATCACATTTCACCCGCTGGCAATATCAAGAAGGACAGCCCGGCCGGGCGTTACCTCATCGCCAATGGCGTGCAGCCGGTCGACTTCAATTCCTACGGCTCACGCCGTGGCAACCACGAAGTCATGATGCGCGGCACCTTCGCCAACATCCGCTTGAAGAATCTGATGGTGCCGGGTGTGGAAGGCGGTGTGACCAAGCACGTGCCCAGCGGCGAACAGATGTCGATCTACGATGCGTCGATGCGCTACCAGGGTGACGGTGTGCCCTTGGTGATTCTGGCTGGCAAAGAATACGGCACCGGCTCGTCACGTGACTGGGCGGCCAAGGGCACCTATCTGCTCGGTGTGCGCGCCGTCATTGCGGAGTCCTTCGAGCGCATCCACCGCTCCAACCTGGTCGGTATGGGCGTGCTGCCTCTGACCTACAAAGACGGCCAGAACGCCGACTCGCTGGGCCTCACCGGCAGCGAAATCTTCACCCTCGAAGGTCTCGCTGCCGGCGTGCGTGAACTGACCATCGTTGCCGATGCTGGCGATGGCAAGGTCACACGCTTCCCCGTCACCGTGCGGGTCGATACCCCCAAGGAATGGGAGTACTACCAGCACGGTGGCATTCTGCAGTACGTGTTGCGTCAGCTCGCAGCGGCCTGAAGTGGTGTCGCTCCCGACGCGCGTCCTGCGCGTCGGGAGGCTGATCTTGCGCTTGGATTTGCGCTCTGCCGGGAGTGTGCGAAAAAAATAGCACCGACAACCCGCGCATAAAAGCCCCGATTGTAGGTGGGTACATATTAGCCCAATAAAAACGGGATCCCACCCCCCCCCCCGGTGTGGGCATTTATTAGCACCATAAAAACGG
>JANOXY010000429.1:0-11330 GCA_031418675.1 Pseudomonadota bacterium | reverse complement strand
TAGCCCAGATCGCCGGTGCGCAGGAAACCATCATCGGTGAAAGCCGCGGCGGTAGCGGCTGCATCGCCATAATATTCGGCCATAAGACTCGGCCCGCTGATCTCAAGCTCACCGGCCGTGCCTACGCCAAGCAAAACACCGCTATCGGGATCGCGCGCCCGCACGCGGGCCTCGCCCGCGACCGGCAGACCGCCACCTTTGCGGCGCTCGTCGCTGGTCAAGGCCAGCGGTTGCAGGGCATAAAAAGCGTGACACTCACTCATGCCATATAGGCCGCGCAGGATCACACCCCGCGCTGCGGCCCGCTCGACGATGTCTTCAAGTGCGGGATTGAATAAGGCGTAACAAAAATATTCGAGACTGGGAAAGGCATCCTGCTCGGTGACTTCAGCCAGCATGCGATCGATCATGTCGTCGACACCATTCATGTGGGTAATGCCGCGATCGCGCACCAAGCGCGCCGACAAGGCCGCGTCGAACACCGGCAACATCACCATCGGTGCCCCCGCAGCCAGTGCCGCCAAGGCTTGGGTGAAGCCGAACACACCACACAGCGGCAGTGCCTGCAATACTTTGCTGCCGCTGCGCTGCAAACCCAACGCAACAGCTACATCGCGCGCGTGGTGCGCCACGGTGCGCTGTATATGGCAGACAAATTTTGGCGCCTTGGTGGTACCGGAGGTCGTAAAGATCACACAGCGATGATCACCACTGCCGGGCATCGGTGCCTCTGCCGCGGCGCTGCTCAGTGCAGCGTAATGACTGGCTTGCGCGCCGGCGATGGGCGTCACGACGGGCATGTGCTCGGCTTCGTCGTAGATGATGACGTGTTTGATACCCGCCAAGGCAGCCGGCTCGATAGCAGCCAGGATGCCGCTGAAGTCGATGTCTTTAAAACCCGGCCACAAAACCAGCATCGAACAGCCGGAACGCGCCACGATGTCGGCCACTTTGTGCGCACGAAAACGCGTGTTGACCGATACCAGCAGCGCGCCCAGACGCGCACTGGCGAATAACAGACACAACCACGCCGGAATATTCGGCAGCCACACGCCAATGCGGTCGCCCTCGCGCAGTCCACGGGCATACAAACCCGCGGCGACGGCTTCACTTTGTGCCAACAAATCACCGTAGGTGAAAACCTGATCGGCATAATAAACCGCGACCTGCTCGGCAGGCGCTGCTCGCAGCAGGGCATCGAGACAAGTTCGCGTGTTGGTCATGGCGTGGGTCCTGGTCGGGATCTAGGTAACAACACGACGCCAGCACAGGAGTTGATTATTGGCAGGCATGGCGTGATCGGCGCACAGCTGCAGATCGTACTGGCCGCCCAGGGTTTCGAGTGCCGCGCGATCGCGCAGCCCGAAGCGCGCGTCCAGCGAGCGCGCCCAGGCATCGAGCTGCTGGTTGCCATCACTGGTAAAGCGCCCGTCGCGATTGAAAGGACCATAAAGCAGGAACACACCATCGGCAGCCAGCGAGGCAGCGACACCGCGGAACATGGCCTCGACCGCCTGCCACGCCATACACTGCACGACATTGGCCGCGAAGATCCCATTCAGCTCACGCCACGGCCACGGCTGCACGAGCACATCAAGCCCCATCGGTGCGGCCAGATTGGGCGGCGTTGGCGGCGCGAGATTCAGTAGAAGCCCGGCCAGATTGGCCGGTTGTTCGGTGGCCTGCCAGTGCAGATGCGGTAACTGACTGGCGAAATACAAGGCGTGTTGACCGCTGCCCGCTCCCAGTTCGAGCACTCTGCCGGATTGGTTCAAATACGGCGCGATCGCAGCCAGTATCGGTGCTTTGTTACGTTCGGCGGCGGGATTGAATGGTCCGGTCATGGCATGAAGTTTAGCCAGCCTGCGGGCGTTCAGCACTGCCTGATCGATAGGTTCCTGCTGCCATAGGCGCCAACCCACTGTGTTATGGTCACGCGCCCCATTTCGCCCTCCACGGCGCAGGCGCCCATCGTCATGAACGCACCACAAAATCCGCCGAGCGCTGTCCCCAGCCGACCTCGCCTGAGCGGTCTGCGCGGCTTGCGCCCGTTTCTCTCTCCCTACCGCGGCGTCATCGTGTGTGCACTCGGCGCCCTGCTGGCGGCGGCGCTATCAACCTTGGCCATGCCGGTGGCGATCCGCTATGTCGTCGACAGCGGGCTTGGCGCCGCCCACAGCGCCGCCGTCAATCGTTATTTTCTGGGCCTGTTTGCGCTCGCCGTAACCACCGCCTGTTTCGCTGCTTTGCGCTTTTACCTGGTGTCGTGGCTGGGTGAGCGTGTGGTGGCGGATCTGCGCAGTGCGGTGTTCCGCCATGTGTTGAGCCTGAGCAGCAGCTTTTTCGAAGTGACCAAGAGTGGCGAGTTGTTGTCGCGACTGACGACCGATACCACCCTCATTCAAACGGTTGTGGGTAGCAGTCTGTCAATTGCACTGCGCAGCTCACTGACCTTGTTCGGCGCAGTCGTGATGTTGATGATCACCAGTCCACGACTGACCGGCATCATCGTACTGATCATTCCGCTGGTAACAGTGCCGATCATTCTTGCCGGGCGACGCGTACGTGCCCTCTCGCGCGCCAGTCAGGATCGCCTCGCCGATACTTCGGCCTTAGCCGGCGAGGTGCTCAATGCCATGCCGCTGGTGCAGGCCTACACCCTCGAAGATTTGCAGGGCGCACGCTACGACCAGGCCGTACAGGGCTCATTCGAAGCAGCACGACGCCGCATCCGCCAGCGCGCACTGCTCACCGCCTACGCCATTACGGTGGTCTTCGGTGCGCTGGTATTGGTGTTGTGGATAGGTGCACAGGACGTTGTGAACGGGCGCATGAGCGGCGGCGAACTCGGCCAGTTCCTGCTGTATGCCGTCTTCGCCGGCGGCTCGACCGCAGGACTGTCCGAGATTTTCGGCTCGCTGCAGCAGGCAGCCGGTGCCACCGACCGTCTGGTGGAATTGCTGGCGGTGCGACCCGACTACGAGCTGCCGGCAGTACCCGATGAGCTGCCGCTGGCCTCGCGCGGTGAGCTGCGTTTTGAAGGCGTCACGTTCAGTTATCCCTCGCGGCCGACGCCGCCGGCGCTGTGTGCGTTTTCACTCCAGCTCAAACGCGGTGAAACCATCGCCCTGGTGGGCCCATCGGGCGCTGGCAAAACCAGTGTCCTGGCCCTGGCCCTCGCCTTTCATCGTCCTCAGCAGGGTCGCATCCTGCTCGACGGCGTTGATATCGCGCGTGTCGATCCCCGTGCGCTACGCCAGCGCATTGCCATCGTGGCCCAGGATACGGTGCTGTTTGCCGATACCATCCTCGAAAACATCCGCTATGGCCGCCCCGACGCCAGCGACGCCGAAGTACACGCGGCGGCCGAGGCCGCGGCTGCCGCCGATTTCATCGAGCGCCTGCCCGAGGGTTATCGGACCCACGTCGGCGAACACGGGGTGCGCCTGTCCGGTGGCCAGCAACAGCGCATCTCCATCGCACGCGCGGTGCTCAAGCAGCCGGCCGTGTTACTGCTGGACGAAGCCACCAGCGCGCTAGACGCTGAATCGGAACTGCTGGTGCAACACGCGCTGCGCGAACTCATGCGCGACCGCGCCACCCTGGTCATCGCCCATCGTCTCGCCACCGTGCGCAGTGCCGACCAGATAGTTGTGCTGGAAGCCGGGCGCATCGTCGCCAGCGGCACCCATGCCGATCTGAGTGAGGGCGGTGGTCTCTATGCGCGCCTGGCTGATCTGCAGTTCAATGACGGTGCCAGCCTTGGCGCTTAGTCCATCCACCGAACGCTTCACCCAAGCACACAACTGGAGCCCGCAGTTATGAAGTTATACGACTGTGCCATTGCGCCCAACCCACGGCGCGCGCGAATTTTTCTCGCCGAGAAAGACATCAGCCTGCCGACCATCGAGGTCAACATCTTTGAAGGTGAGAATCTGAGCCCGGCGTTCCTGGCCATCAACCCACGCGGCCTGTTGCCGACCCTGGAGCTCAACGATGGTTCGCGCATCGACGAAGTAATGGCCATCTGTCGTTTTTTTGAGGCACTACAGCCGGCGCCGCCGCTGCTCGGCCGCAATCCCAAAGAAATTGCACTGGTTGAGAATCGTCAGCGCAAAATGGAATTTGACGGCATGATTGCGTGCTCGGAAATCATCCGTAACCAGCATGAAAGATTTGCTGAGCGATCGATCCCCGGCGGTGGTGGTGACGTGATCCCTGCGATTCCCGCCTTGGTCGCACGAGGGAATCAAACCGTCGTACGCTTTTTTAAGTGGTTGGAAATCTATCTGACCGAAAGTGAATTTGTGGCGGGCGACATTTACACCATGGCCGACATCACGGCCTTGTGTGCCATCGACTTTATGGCCTGGGTGAAGCTTGTCATCCCGCCGGAAAATGTTCGGACCCAGGCCTGGTACACCAAGGTCTCGGCGCGCCCCAGCGCCACCGCCTGAGCGGTGTTCAACTGACCATCGCAGCGGCCGGTAGCGGTGGTAGCGGACAATCCAGACTGAGTGCGATGGCTTGCAGCAGCTCGGCTTCCGCCGCCATCACACGACCATCCTCGATGACACAATCGGCGCAGGCCGTGATGACGTTCTTTTTTAACAGTGGCGATAATCCGGCGAGTTCGATCAACGCCGGCACCAGTGACGACGCCACCAGTGTGTCACGCGCAGGCAATTGTGCGGGCCCGAGACTGAAAGGCAGATAAGCACGCGCAAAGGCCGCCTGCGCGAGCGCGGCGTCACGGGCACCCGCCCAGGCCAGTATCGCCAGGAGCTGGCGCAAAGGGGCGGCGACCGGCGCAAACCTAAAATGCCTTACCTGTACGGCGCGCCCCGCGTCATCGCCCAGATGATCATCCAGGATTCGCGCCGCTGCGAACTCGAACAACGACAATTCACCATCCGCCGCGACCAGGGCAGCGATCGTATGTCGCATCCGCAGGCGCACCTCGGCTCCAAGGTTCTGCAGCGCCGGCAAGGCCACATTCAGCAAGGGCAAGCGCGCCGCCACCGGCATGTCGGTGCCGATCGGCAACAAGGACTGCACCTGTGCCACCAGCGCATCACCGCCGTGGGCCGCAATCACCGCCAAAGCTGCGCTGCGTGCCGCAGGTGGCTCGGCGCTGATCAGCAAGGCATAAACACACGCCACCGGCGCACTACCACGGGCCGCTTCCAACAGCGGTAGCGGCAGATCAGCATGGGTCGCTGTGGCCAACTCGCGGGCCGCCAAGGTCCCCGCACTAGCAGCCACCATTGCGGGCGCCAGACCGGTCATGGCCATGGCACTCGGGGCAAATTTTTTGTCGCTTCCAGCGGGCAGCGGTCGCTCCTGCGTCGCCGCTGTCACACCTGGTGCAGGTGGCACAAATCCCGGCGCAATGGCCTCGATCCGCGCTGCCAGGGGCGGGTGGGTGGCAAACCAGCTGGCAATGTTCGGGCGCGTCGCTTCACTGAAACAAAAATGTCCCAGGTCGCCCGCGTGGGCCGAGCGCAGTCGCGAACCCCCGCCGTGTCCGATGCGATACAAGGCGCCGACGATGTCGTTGGCATTGCGCGTATATTGCACCGCCGAGGCGTCGGCTAAATATTCGCGCTGGCGTGAAACGGCGGCCTGAATGAGCGAACCCAACAAAACGCCAAGATACCCAATCACAAATAGAGCAAAGCCCATTAGTGCGGCCTGGCCGCCACTCTTCTCGCCACTGTTGCTGCCCGCACGCATGAGGCCGCGGCCCAGGCGGCTGATCAAAAGAATGCCGGCCAGCATGCCCATCAAACGCATATTGACGCGCATGTCTTGATGAAAAATATGGCTGTATTCGTGCGCCACAACACCCTGCAATTCATCGCGTGTGAAAGCGTCGAGCGCACCGCGTGTCACTACCATAACGGTCTGGGTCGGGCGTGTACCCGCAACAAAAGCGTTGATGTCGGTTTCGTTGTCGAGCACGTAGAGGGCGGGCTGCGGGGTGCCGGAGGCAATCGACATTTCTTCAACGACGTTGCGCAACTGGCGCTCTTGCACGTCGTTGGCAGCGTGCAAAGGCCGCGCGCCGACCATTTGCGCCAGGGCTTTGCCACCACCCGCCAGGCGCAGGGAGGTATAACCCGTGCCGGCGCCAATCAGTCCCAGCACGCTGCCCGTTGTCCACCACCCATAGGACGAGGCGAACCAGCCCTGCCAAGTTTGCGGCGCAGCCTCACCGGTGCTGGCGGCCAGCAAAACAACAGCATTCACAGCGAACACGATAATCGCGACCGCCAACAGGAACAGCACCACCAGAAAGCCAGTCCGGCGTCGTGCGCGATCCTGGTGTTCGTAGAAGTTCATCGCGCGCGGCTGCGCGTCTGTTCGCCCATGGTGCCGCTTGACTGCTGGTCCCTGCTCAGCGGAACGACACCTTAGGTGCTTCACGCGCAGCGGGATTGTCCAGCACCAACAATTGACCGGCCACGAAATTGAACATTCCCGCGATGACGTTCGAAGGAAACTGTTCGCGGCGATTGTTGTAATCGGTGACGGCGTCGTTGAAGTGCTGGCGCGCAAACGCCACCTTGTTTTCCGACGACGTCAGCTCCTCCATTAATTCCGCAACCGTGGTATTGGCCTTGAGATCCGGATAAGCCTCCGCTACCGCGTAGAACCTGCCAAGCGCACCGCCGAGCGCACCTTCGGCCGCACCGAGCGCGCCTATCGCCGCGCCGTCAGCCGGGCTTGCGGCCGCGCTGCGCGAAGCGGACTGGGCCTGATTGCGTGCCGCCATGACGGCTTCCAGGGTCTCGCGCTCGTGGGCCATATAACCCTTCACGGACTCGACCAGATTGGGAATCAGATCGTAACGACGCTGCAGCTGCACGTCGATTTGCGCGAAAGCATTGGTGAAGCGGTTACGCCCGGCGATCAGGCCGTTGTAAATGCCGATCACCGTCATCACGACCACCACCACCAGACCCAGAACCACGATCGTTGCGATATTCATTACACGTTCCTCAGCCGCCAATGGTCGCGATTATAGCGCCGCCGTAGGCGCTGCTTCCCGGTCAGTTATGTGAGGTTTTTTCCTAAAGCCCTAAAGCGGCGCAGCCGCTATGAACCTCGGCCGGTGGCATCCGCGTCCGAGTGACGTCGGGTGACCCTAAGCGCCTGCAGTGGCGCGGCCCCACACCACAACGACCTTTATGGAGTCGACCATGCAATTGGGTGTCAAACAAAAACTATGGGCTTTTGCCGCATTTGGCATCGTTGCGACCTTGATAGTCGGGCTGGCCGGATACGTCGGCGGCGCACGCCAGACCGCGGCACTCGGCGAGCTCAATATGAAGCTCAGCGCGCTACGCAACCATCTCGAGGCCGACATGATGCACGACGCGTTGCGCGGCGATGTGTTGGCCGCCATGCGCGCAGCGGCCAACAACGACGCCGAGGCTCGCGCGGAAATCACCACCGTTCTGAAAGATCACATCGAGAAGTTCGAAGGCAACATCGCCAAGAATAACGCGCTGCCCTTGCCGGCCGAGGTCAAGGTCGCCCTTGCCGAGGTCGGGCCAGCCCTCAAAGCTTACGAAACAGCAGCGCAGGACATCATTGGCTTGGCGTTTCGTGACGTCAGCAAAGCTGACGCCCAGATGCCGAAGTTTCTCGAATCATTCGGCGTGCTCGAAGACGAAATGAGCAAGCTGTCCGATCTGGTCGAAAGCAACGCCAAGTCTGCTGAGCAGAATGCCCAAGCGCTGGCCGCCAGCGTGGCGAAATGGATGACCGTGGTGATCGTGGCAGCGGCCTTTGCCGCCATCGCCGTGGCCATGGTTCTGGTGCGTAGTATCACGGACCCACTTGCGAAACTGCATGGGGCTATTGCAGCCTTGCGCAACAACGACGGTAGCGCCACGCGCATCAGCGGTTTCACGCACGAATTCGAGGCGGTGCAGATCGCTTTCAACGGCGTGCTGGACGACCTCGACGAAAAGCGTCAAATCGAACGCACTCGCGCTGATGCAGCGCTGCGTGTGCAACAGGCACTCAATGCCGCTGCGGCCAACGTTGTGCTCAGCAACGACGCCCTCGAAGTGGTCTACGTCAACGACACCGCGCGCGCCATGTTCGAGCGTTACGCCGCCGACATCAAACGCGAGTTACCCGGCTTCGACGTCAAGACCATGGTCGGTCGCGGCATGGATCAATTCCACACCGACAGCGCCATGAGCGCGGCCTTAACAAAGCTAAGAGCGCCGCGCACCGATGAAGTTTTACTGGGTGGCAAGACCTTCAGCGTGACCGCCACACCGGTCTGCGGCGAAGGTGGCGAACGTTTGGGCGTGGTGTGCGAATGGGTTGATCTGACCGAGCAACGGGAGGCCGAACGCCAGATTCAGTCGGTACTTGGTGATGCCATTGCCGGTCGCCTCGACAGCCGGCTGCAGGCCGAGGGCTTTCGCGGCTTTACCCGCGCCTTGGCCGAGTCGGTCAACCAGATGATGGACGCCATCACCGCACCTTTGAATATCGCCGCCAGCCATCTCAAGGGTATTGCAGACGGCAAAATTCCGGCACCGATCACCACCGAGTTCCATGGTGCGTTCAACGACATCAAGACCAATCTCAATACCTGTAGCGAAGTACTGCGGGCCATGATCGAAGACGCCACCGCCCTGGTTGATGCCGCTGCTGCCGGTCAGCTCGACAAACGCGCCGAGCTCGACCGTCATTGGGGTGATTTCCGCAGGATAGTCGAAGGCATGAACGCCATGCTCGATGCCATGGCCGGCCCCATCACCTCGGCACGCACGGTCATGACCGGGCTAGCCGATGGTGATCTGAGCGGTCGTATGGAAGGCGAGTATCGCGGCGAATTTGCCGTGCTGCGCGATGCCATGGACACCTCCATCGGCAATCTCTCGAACATGGTCATGCGCATAGGCGACTCGGCCAACAGCATCGGCACCTCGGCTTCGGAGATCTCCCGGGGCAATCAGGATCTCAATCGTCGTACCCAGGAACAGGCGGCGTCGATCGAAGAGACTTCTTCAGCCATCCAGTCCCTCACCAGCCGCGTGCAGGAGAACACCGCGAATGCGCGACAGGCCAACCAGCTGGCGTCTTCGGCGCGCACCGAGGCCGAAAAGGGCGGCAAGTTGTTGCCGATGCCATCAATGCGATGACCGCCATCAACGCCGCCAGCAGCAAAATTGCCGACATCATTTCCGTCATCGACGGCATCGCATTCCAGACCAACCTGCTGGCCTTGAACGCGGCAGTGGAAGCGGCACGTGCGGGTGAACAGGGTCGCGGCTTCGCAGTCGTCGCGAGCGAAGTGCGCAATCTTGCGCAGAACAGTGCTGCGGCCGCCCGTGAAATTAAGGACCTGATTGGCGACAGCGTGAATAAAGTCAACCACGGCACACAATTGGTCAACGAATCGGGGGCCACGCTGCGCGATATCGTCGGTGCAGTGAAGAGTGTCAGCGACATCATTGCCGAGATCACAGCCGCATCGGAAGAACAGTTGTCGGGAATCGAGCAAGTGAACAAGGCCCTGGGGCAACTTGACGACGTCACCCAGCAGAATGCCGCACTGGTCGAAGAAGCAACCGCCGCCAGTGAATCCATGGACGATGAAACCCGTGCGCTCACCGGGCTTATGGCCTTTTTCAAAGGTGGCGCCAAAGACATCATGGCGCCCCCATACGCAGCTTATGCACCCGCGCCAGCGGAGCGCCGCAAAGGCTCGCGCCCCTGGAGCGGTGCATCCAGCAGCCCGGCTGCAGTCAGCCCGCCAAATCTGGCCGATGTCGTAAACGGCGACGACGTATGGAACGAGTTCTGAACACTATGAAAAACACAGCCGCCATTATCGTAGGCAGCCTCTGGGCGGGCGCCGTTCTGGCCGAAGAATTGCCCTGGCTGCTCGGCGACTGGGGCGGACAGCGCCAAGCCCTGGCCGAGCGCGGTCTGGACATGGAATTTGTTGCTAGTGCGGATCTCTTGTCGGTGGTCGAAGGCGGCTTGCAGCGCGGTATGCGCACACCCGCGGGCTTAGACATGGTCTTCACGCTTGACACCGGCACCGCAGGCTGGTGGCAAAACGGCACGATGCAGGTCTATCTGCTGGGCAACACTGGCGGTGATCTCAGCCGCCTGGCAGGCGACCTGCAGTTCGCCAGTAATATCGAGGCGCCCAATACCTTCAAGCTTCTAGAAATGTATTACGAACACCGCTTTCTGAACGACCGCCTGGGCGTGCTGGTCGGCATGCATGACATCAATGCCGACTTCTACGTGACGGAACATGGCAGTTTGTTTCTGAACAGTTCTTTGGGCATGGGTATCGACCTGTCACAGACGGGACCCTCGACCTACCCGTTTACATCACCGGGCGTGCGCCTGCGCTTGAACTGGACACCGAACACTTACCTGCTGGCTGCCGTCAATGACGGTATCCCCGGTGATCCCGACAACCCTTATGGCACACAGATCCGCTTCGACCACGGCGACGGTGTATTCGCCATCGCCGAAGCCGGTCTGCTCGGCAGCGAGGGGCACTACTACAAGGTCGGCGTAGGGGGTTGGTATCACACCGCCAATATCGATGACCTCGACGGTCGTGCGCGTGACACCAACTCCGGCATTTACACTATCGGCGAAGCCGATATCTGGCGCGCGGAAGATGGACGGGGTGTCGGCATATTTACCCAGCTCGGTTTCGCCGATGGTGATCGCAACCAGGTTTCCACCTATGTCGGTGGCGGCGTGACCTGGACCGGACCATTCCCCAGCCGACCGACCGATGTCGCCGGTATAGGCGTTGCCCATGCACGAAACGGCGATCACTTCCAACGCTTGAATCCGGGGCTGGAGCGGGCCGAAACCACGCTCGAAGCCACCTATCTGATTTCACCTACGCCGTGGCTTTCCGTGCAACCCGATCTGCAGTACATCGTTGACCCCGGCACCGACAGCGCGATCGACAACGCCGTAATACTGGGTGTGCGCGTGCAAGTAACGCTCTAGGGTTTTTCAGTGTGAGTCATTGAGCCATTGCACCGCCAGGTGGTCGTCCGGGCCGGCGACTACGTTCAGGCGAGTGCTCAAGTACGCATCCCGCACAGTACGCCGTGGCAGTTGCGCGGGCCCGACCAGTTGAACCTGCTCGGCCCGCGCAGCGCCGTCGGCACCGACTATTGCAATGCGCAGCCGTTGCGGCGAAATGACGCTATTGGCCAGTCCGCGCGATATGCGCGTTTCGACGACACTGGCACCGTCATCAGCACGGACTGCCGCCGATACGACACGCAGGCCGCTACCTGGCCTCGCGGTGG
>JANOXY010000428.1:0-17952 GCA_031418675.1 Pseudomonadota bacterium | reverse complement strand
GGCAGCTGGTTTTGGCGTCGCCACCGAGGCGTGGGGTTTCAGTGTGGGCGGTATGCGTTGGCGTCTGCTGTAGGCAACGCGGCGCGCGGTCCCGCCGGCCTGGCATCCCCGGCCACCCCTACCATCACGGGACCATTGTCGTCGCGTGTTATACCCGCCCCCAGGGCCTTCAGCACCGCAATCGTCGCGCCGGTGACGCGGGACTCGCTGTGGCGCAGCTCGCCACGCGCCGCCAGCACCGCGAGCTGGGTCCCGATTACTTCTTGTGCGCCGGCCAGGCCCTGGCGCTGACGATGCATCACGAGCGCCAATATCGCCTCGTGGTCGGTCAGGGCGAGCGCCTGCGCATCACGTTCGCGTTCCGCCGTCAGCCACAACGCCAATGCATCTTCCGTCTCGTGCAAAGCTGTCAACGTGGCGCGCTCGTACTCGACCATGGCGCGCTCGATGTGTGCATCGTTGACGTCAACCATCGCGCGCAAGCGGCCATGATCAAACAAGGGCTGCAGCACTGAACCACCCGCTGACCAGGATTTTGACGCCAGGGTCATCAAACCCGACAAGGCCGTGTTGCGCAGACCAAAAAACATCGCCAGTGAAACGCGCGGATACATATCAGCCATGGCGGCACCTTTCAGCGCCGTGGCCGCAGCCAGTTGTCGTTCAGCACGCTGAATGTCCGGACGGTTACGCAGTACTGCCGTTGGCGTGAGCAATAAGCGCGGCGCAAATTGCGGCAGCACAGTCGCGCGCGTCGCCAGGCTCGTGGTGAGTTGTCCCGGTTCCACCGCCAGCAGACGCTCGATCTGCCGCTGGGCGACACCACGCGCCAGTTGTTGCTTGGCCAGACGCGACTGCGCGACGGCCAGCTGGCTGTCGGCGCCTAAAGCGGCCTCGCGGGTGCCGACGCCGGCGCTGGCAAGACGCTTGGCGTGCTGTGCATCGCGGCTGTGCAGTTCAACAGCTTCGTGCGTCAGTGCAATTTGTGCATCGGTTGCACGCAGTTCCCAGTAACTGCGTGCGAGTTCCGCGCAGAGCGCCGTCCGTGCCCCGTCGAGTTCGGCCTGGCTGGCTGCCACAACGGCGTCGGCCGTTTCCACACGACGCTTCTGGCGACCGAACAAATCCAACTCCCAGCGCGCATCGAAGCCAATTTCGTGCAGGCTGAAGGTCAGCCCGGGCGCAAGCCCGGGCATGGGATTCTGCAAGCGCTGACTACCCGCTGACACGCCAACTTGCGGCCCGACACCAGCCTGGGCCGCGCGTCGTTCGCCGCGCGCAGCATGGATACGAGCCTGGGCCGCGCGCACGTCAAGATTCTGTGCCAGTGCGGTGTCGATCAAGGCGTTGAGAGTGGCGTCGTCGAACCAGGTCCACCAGCGTGCCAGCGCAGCCGCGTCCTCACCGTTGCGGCTGTCGGCAAGGGCGCTATTGGATGTCTCGCCGGCGGCCTGCCAGGCCTCCGGCGCAGCCATCGGCGCGGGCCGATAATCAGGCCCGACGGCGCAACCGCTCACGGCAGCAAGCGACCACACCAGCGCTGCCACAATCAACCTAGTCATCGCTGCGATGGGCGCGCAGAAAACTATCGACCATCGCGGCCACCAGGCGAGTGCGCGCTCGTGGCGCGAGGGTCGGCGATAAACCGAGCAGACAACGGTGATATTCATCGCCGCTCAACATACCTATCAACATGCTGGCCGACTGTTCGGCGCGTGGGAAGCGCACCCCGGCGCTGGGCGCCACACCGCGCAGATAACGGGCAATGCCGGCAATGATGGGTATCGCGCCACTGTCGTAGGCCAGCTGTCCGAGCTCAGGAAAGTTTTTCAGTTCGGCGATGATCACGCGATAGAGCGCCAGACAATCGGGCGCAAAAACGATGTCGACATAAGCGCGCGCAATAGCGCAGAGATCGCTGCGCAGATCGCCATCGTCTCGCAGCGCGGCATCGACCGCGGCCGTCATGCGTTGACACACATGGGCAACGACCGCAGCGAACAAGGCCGACTTACCGGGAAAATAGTTGTAGAGCGTTGGTTTGGATACCGGTGCCGCCAAGGCGATCGCGTCCATGCTGACGGCGCTGTAACCCTCGGCCAGAAAGCTGCGCGTGGCGGCTGCGAGGATGGCATCACGCTTGGCATCACTGAGTTGCGTCATGGTTGTCACGCTCGCGGCTTGCGGTCAGGCAGGGCGCCGATTATTCTACACTACACGGTGTAGTACAAGACAAAAACCATGCGCCTGATTGGCCGTCTCCTGAGCTTTGTGTTCTGGTGCAGTGTGCTCGCGCTGGCCGCTTACATCGGCCATGCCTGGTGGTATACGCACATGCGCCCCTATGAGAGCACCGACAACGCCTACGTGCGGGCGCACATGGCGCAGCTCAGCGCGCGGGTTACCGGCCACGTCAAAGCGCTGCACTTCGACGACAACCAGGGCGTGGAAGCCGGCGCCCTGTTGATCGAAATCGACGATGCACCCTTGCGCGCCCGGCGTGATCAGGCAGCCGCGGAAGTTGCCGCGCGGGCCCTGCGCCGCGCCACGCTCGCGGCCGAACTGGACACCCAGAACGCCCGCATCGCGGAACAGGTTGCAAGCTTCTCGGTCGCCAGCGCCACACTCGTGCGCGCGCAGAAAGATCTGGATCGTCTGGCGGGACTGGTCGAGGACGGGTCGATACCGGCCCAGCAGTACGATGCCGCCGCCGCCGCGGTTTCGATCGCGCGAGCAACGGTCGCCGAGCACCGTGCCAAAACAGATCAGGCCACACGCCAGCGAGCGACCCTCGCGGCACAGATCGCGGAAGCGGACGCCGCGCAGCGGGTCGCACAAGCTGCGCTGCGTAGCAGTGAAATCGATCTGGAACATACGCGCATTACGGCGCCCATTAGCGGTGTGCTCGGCAACCGCGCTGCTCAAGTGGGTCAGTTGGTACAGCCCGGTGCGGTGCTGGCATTTCTCGTGCCGCGCGACAGTTTTTTCGTCGAAGCCAACTTCAAGGAAACCCAGCTCGAAGACATGCAGCACGGACAAGCGGTCACGGTCGAGATAGATGCCTATGCCAAGACCGCCTTCAGCGGCAAAATTGACAGCATGGCACCCGCCAGCGGTGCGGAATTCAGCATACTGCCGCCGGAAAATGCCACCGGCAACTTCACCAAAATCGTGCGCCGTGTGCCGGTCAAGATCCGCTTTGACGCTGGCACGCCCATGGCGCAGCTGAAACCCGGTCTGTCCTGTGTCGTGAAAGTACGCGTGCGCTGAGCCAGCCCATGAGCGACACACCGTTGCCCGCTGCGCCAGTAGCGGAACGTACCTTGAGCAGCGGCGACTGGATAGGTTTCGCCGCCATGGTGCTCGGCATTTTCATCGCCATTCTCGACATTCAGATCGTGTCGAGTTCACTGCAGCAGATCCAGGCCGGGCTGTCGGCGAGCCGCGACGAGATCACCTGGGTAACCACCTCCTATCTGATCGCCGAAGTGGTCATCATTCCGCTCACCGGCTGGTTGGCGCGCGCTTTTTCAACGCGCTTTCTGGTCGCGATTGCCGCAGGCGGCTTCACCATCACCAGCGCGCTGTGTGCGTTCGCCTGGGATCTGCCTTCGATGATTGCCTTTCGCACGCTGCAAGGACTCTGCGGCGGCGTCATGATTCCGACCGTTTTTTCCGTTATCTACACTTTGTTTCCACCGCGATTGCAAACTCCCATGACGGTGGTCGCGGGGCTGGTGGTGACTATCGCACCTACCGCCGGGCCGGTGCTTGGCGGTTATCTGACCGAATCCTATTCGTGGCACGCGTTGTTTCTGATCAATCTTGTCCCCGGTGCCCTCATCACCCTCTGTGTGCTGGTCTTCGTCGATGTTGATAAACCTGACTGGTCACTGCTGCGCCGTATCGATTTTATCGGTGCACTGTGTGTGGTGGTCTTTCTTGGCAGTCTGCAATTTGTGCTCGAAGAAGGCGTACGCAAACAATGGTTCGAGAGTCACGAGATCGTGTTCTTCTCAGTGCTCGCGCTGGTGGGTGCCGTGAGTCTCGTGATCCGTGAGCTGTCGACCGATGAACCCATCGTAGAGCTGCGCGCGTTCCGCGACTTCAATTTCACAGTGGGCAGTATTTACAGCTTCATCATGGGGGTCGGCATCTACACCGTGCTGTACCTGCTGCCGGTTCACCTTGCCACTATCAAAGGACTGAACAGTCTGCAGATCGGGCAATACCTGATGGTGACCGGCGGTTTTCAATTTCTCTCGGCGTTCTGCGCCGGTGCCGCTGCGCGCTGGATGGACTCGCGCCTCATGCTGGCGCTGGGTTTGGCAATTTATGGCGCCGGATGTTGGCTGAACGGCTACATGGATGCCGAGTGGGGTTACGCAGAAATGTTTCTGCCCCAGGCCCTGCGCGGTATTTCCATGATGTTCATCTTTCTGCCGATCAACGCGCTGGCGCTCGGTACCCTGCCCGCCCATGAAGTTCAGAATGCCAGTGGCCTGTTTAATCTGATGCGCAATCTTGGCGGTGCCATCGGACTGGCGGTAGCAAATACCTTGATAGTGCAGTGGCGCAAGGAGCATTACGCGCATCTGCGCAGTCTGGTCACACCCAGCGATAGTCAGGCGCAGATTCTGAACCAACAGCTGGTCGCCGCTGCCGCCCAGCATGGCAGTCCTGATCCCAGCCGTGCAGCGCTGGACATGATCACCAACATGGCCTGGCGTGAAGCGGACGTCATCACCGCAAATCAGATGTTCCTGCTGTTAGGCGGGATCTTTTTCGCCGCGCTCTTGCTCATGCCCCTGGTACAAAAAGTTGATATGGCAAAAAGTGGCGGCGCGCACTGAAGCGGCGTCCCTAAGACCAATGAGTTGGTTACACTGACCAGCAGCAAAGCACCGCTGGGGAGGAGCATCGATGGACATCGGCGTCTTTTCGTTCAACACCGAATATGCAATGCGCGCCGATCACCTGGCACGCGCCGCCGAAGCGCGCGGCTTCGAATCGTTATGGGTGCCGGAGCATACCCATATTCCCGTACCCTTGCCTGGGGAGCCAGCTGATCCGAATACAGGCATGCCCATGGCAGGTGGCGACCTTTTTTTCCTGCCCGAAGAATATCGCCACATGTGCGATCCCTTTACGAGTTTGGCGGCCGCGGCTGCGGTGACCACGCGACTGCGTCTCGGCACCTGCGTATGTCTGCTCAATCAATACCATCCGATCAATATTGCCAAGCATGTCGCGACCCTCGATCGCCTGAGCGATGGGCGCTTTATATTTGGCATAGGCGCGGGCTGGAACGTCGCGGAGATGGGCCACCACGGTGTGGCGTTTGCAAGCCGTTGGCGGGAAATGCGCGAGCGCTTGGCGGCGGTGCGTGCGCTGTGGTCCCAGGAACGGGCCAGCTTTGCTGGCGAATTCGTCCAGTTTGCCGAGAGCTGGCAATATCCCAAACCGCTGCGCCCCGAGGGTCCGCCGGTGGTGTTGGGCACGCTGAACACGCCCTTTGGCCGGGCGCAGGTCGCCCGTCATGGTGATGGCTGGTTACCGCTGGCCTTCGATGTAGACGAAACCGCTGCCAATATCGCCGACGTGCACCAACGCATGCGCGCCCTGGGTCGAGACCCGAATCAGCTCGAAGTCTCATTGTTTTTTTTGAATGACGAAATACAGTCGGCGCAGACCCTTGCAAAGGCGCGCGACACCGGCGCCAAACGCGCGATCCTGCGTCTGCCGATAGGTGATGAAACCGTGGTGTTAAAAGCGCTCGACGAGTACGCGCGCTATATCAACTAATCGCTAGCAACTAATCACTGGCAATTAAGCACCGACATCGCGCCGGCGCCAGTTCAGAAGAAGTGTGTCAGGGAGAGGACGTGTCGAAACACGCTCCCCCCTCTCCCCAACCGCGGCGCTTGAGCAGCGCCGCCTTTCCCTAGCCTCTCCTCTCCTCTCCTCAACCCTGACCGTGACGCAGCAGCTTGCCGGGTGTTGCACCGGTGCATTCGCCGTCGCGGAAGGTGATTTCGCCGTTGACCATGATGTGACGATAACCCTCGGCCTTCTGCACGCGGCGCCATTCGCCGCCCGGGAAGTCGTGGACAATTTCCGAGGGTGTCGCGCGCAGCGCATCGTAATCGTAGATGACGATGTCAGCGGGACGACCTTCGGTCAGCGTGCCACGATCGAGGAAGCCCGCCATCTTGGCCGGTAGGCACGACAGCTTGTAGTGGGCCTCTTCGAGACTGAGGATATTTTTCTCGCGCACAAAATCGGTGATGAATTCGGTCGTGTAACGACCGATGGTCACGAACTTGGTATGGGCACCGCCGTCGGACACACCGGGTACGGTGTATTCACTGGTGAAGATTTCGCGGTTCAATTCCAAATCGGTATTGAAGGGTGGTGTGAATATCTCGGTCTGCAGATTTTCGTCGACCACGATATCGAGCAGACAGTCGATCGGATGCCGGCCCTGGGCCGCGCCGATCTGCTCGAGTGTCATGCCTTCCCACTGCTTGTTTTCGGCCTTCGCTGCACGGTGTATGACGAACAACTTGATGGGGCCGGTCACCACCGGCATGCGGCCATGGTCATAGTCGTTGCGCAGATTGGCGCGGATCTGCGGGTCCTGCATCTTGGCTTTGCGCGTCGCAACGTCGCCCAAGGTGACATTGCGCCAGTCGTCCTGACCATCGAGCAGATTAAAATCTTCGAAGGTATAAGTCTGCTCGTTACCAACGCTGACCGCCTGCAACCACACTTGATTGCCCTTGGCCTGGGCCTTTTCGGCCCACGCCAGCAGGCGCTTGCTCTGGCGCGGATGGTAGTTGTTGGCCGACACCACGTTGAACAGCACCGGACAGCCCGACACTTCGGCGAGCTTTTCGACAAACACCAGATCTTCGTAGATGTCTTCGCGCGCCTGGGTGATCTGAATGTGGCCGTTGCCACGCTTCTTCAGCACTTCGGCAAACTTCAGGCAGGTTTCGTTGCTCATCATGTCGGTGACCATCGGTGTGCCGTCGTAGTCACGCTGCACCGAGGTAAAACCGTCACCGAGTTTCTGCACCGACCAGCCCGGCGCACCGGCATCCATACCGACATTGATCAGGCGGCACATCTCGGCCATTTCTGCATCTGTGGGTTCGCGCGACTTGGCTTCTTCCAGCCCCATCACCCAGATCATGAGCGGACCGAGTGGCACATAGGAAATAACATTGATGCCCTTGGGCATACGCGACAGGCTGTCCAGCCATTCGGGGAACGTCACCCAGTCCCACAACATGCCGGCCTTCATTGAATCGTAAGGAATCGCTTCAACGCGCGACATGGAAAGCATCACCCGTTCGCGATTTTCAGGTTTGACCGGTGCAAAACCGAAGCCGCAGTTACCGAGCACCAATGACGTCACACCGTGCCAGCCCGACAGGGTGCAATAGGGGTCCCATTGGATCTGGGCGTCGTAATGGGTATGCAAATCAACGAAGCCGGGCGCCACGATCAGGCCCTTGGCGTCGATGACCTGTTTGGCATCGCCCTTGTTCAGGGGTGTACGGGAAATTGCTACGACCTTGCCGTCGCGTACGGCGATGTCGCCGGTGAAGCGCGGTGCGCGCGTGCCATCGATAATGGTGCCGTTCTGGATCAGGGTGTCGAATTGAGCCATGGAATGCCTCTCCTCTAAGTGATACGTGGTACCGGCGGATGGTGTGGGAAACCGGGCGCCAGCTAGTGCCGCTGTCCGCCATGCGGGGCCACAGAAGCTGCGGCCGCGGTCAGTGGGCAAAGTCTGGACCAATGCTTGTCGTTCGTAAAACCGGATAATAGACTCGATACGTTCGACAATTCGGTCAACCCCCTTGGGGTAGCCACTTTTGGTGGGGCCCGTGACCCCCGAGGCGAAATACAGTGAATCACCGCGAAGAACTCGAAGCCCTGACCGAATTGGCCTACGTCGGCAATATGCGGCGCGCAGCCGAGGCCTTGGGTGTTTCTCAATCAACCTTGAGCGACGTTGTCACGCGCATGGAAGCGGCCTACGGCGCGCCTCTATTCGAACGGGACCGGCGCGGCTCCCATCCGACCGTCTACGGCAAGGTGGTGATTGAGGCCGCCGCCCAGGCCTTACGCCTGATGGACGAAGCCCATCGTGAAATTGGTCTGATCAAAGGCTCTGCCAGTGGCCGCCTGGCGATAGGCGCGGAAGCCGGTCTTATTGAACCCTACCTCACCGAAGCCATCGGTCGCGGCATGCGTCGTTATCCCAGCCTGCGGTTTCGTGTGCAGGCACTGGACTCCAGCACCCTGGCGCAAGAGCTGCGGGAAAAACGCATCGATTTCTTTTTCGGGGTACGTCCCGACGTGCCCACCGCCGGTCTGCTGTTGCGCGAGATCGGCATCATTCACGCCCAACCCTTTGTGCGCCCCGGTCATCCGCTGGCCACGGCCGGTCCCCTAACCCTGGCGCGCATCATGGCCTATCCCATCGTCCAGGGTCCGGGGCCGCGCTGGTTCAGTCGCCGCATTAGTGATGAAGTCCGCAACGAAGCGGGAGATAACACCCGCCGTGACGCCGCCGTCATCGTCAACGACTTCGGTGTGGTGCGTGCCATGGTGCGCGAAACCGACGCCGTCGGTTTTGCCACCTCGGCTCTGTTGCATGCCGAAGTGGTCAACCAGGCGTTTGTGCCCTTGCACTTGCCGGCACCACAATCGAGCTTGCTGGAGCTGCCGATGTTGATCGGCACCCTGGTCGATCGTGCGCTGCCGCCGGCCGCGCTGGAGTTGATCGCCGATTTGGAAGACGTCGTGCAGCGCTACGCGGCGCTGGAGCAGTTGCAGGAATTAGGTCCGTAGTCATTCGCGCGCAGCGCGTGGCCAGCACACGCGTTGGCCCGAATGTCCGACTGAAGGCGGACCTACGCATTCCCCGCGTTGGGGCGCGGTTCGCGGCTAACGCGTCAGCCAGTCAAACTTCTGCGGCTTGCGCGTTGACTGGGGATTGATCATCACATTGATCAAGGTCGGCATTGTCTCCCGCGCGGCTTCTTGCAGGGCTTTACGTAATTCTTCGGGGGTGCTGACAAAAAATCCACGCCCCCCAAAGGCCTCGATCACACGCTCGTAACGCGCGCTGGGCGTGTAGGCATTGGGCGGCACAGGCTCGCTCAGAACCGTATCACCGGAGCCTATGCCGTTGTTGTTGATCACGATGAACGTGATGGGCAAACGATAGCGGCATGCGGTTTCGACTTCCATGCCGCTGAAGCCGAAGGCTGAGTCGCCTTCGATACAGAAAACCCGACGGTCGGGATGCACGACGGCCGCCGCGATAGCAAAACCCGGCCCCACGCCCATGGTGCCAAAGGTTCCCGCGTCGAGGCGTTGGCGCGGCCCGTAGTTCGGCATCATGCTGCGACCAATGTCCATGGTATTGGCACCTTCACTGACGATGATGGCGTCACGGGGCAAGTGCGCGCGGATCTCACCGAACACCCGGTAGTAACCCATGGGCAGTGAATCGTCGGCAGCCATGGCCGCGACCTGCACATCGTTCTCAGCAATCTTGCTGCGCAGCGCCCGCCACCAGTCGCTGTCGGCGGCGAACTGCCAGGGCTCTGCGCTCAAGGCGTCATTCAATTGCGCCATGATCGCTTGTGCATCACCCACCAGCGCCACTTCCGTTGGCACATTGGTGCCGATTTCCTCGGCGGCGATATCCAGTTGCACGATGCGCACGTCGGGCGCAAATCGCGGTGGCAAGCCGAAATGCAGAATCCAGTTCAAACGCGCGCCGACCAGGAATATGACATCGGCTTCCTGCAGGGCCAGGGAACGGGCTGGCGCCACCGATTGTGCGTGATCGTCGGGCACCACGCCCTTGCCCATGGGTGAGGCCAGAAACGGCAGCTTTGTCGCTTCGACAAATTCGCGGACTTGTGCTTCAGCGCGCCCGAACGCAGCACCCTTGCCAACGATGACCAGTGGCCGCCGCGCGCTGCGCAAGGCCGCCAGCGCGGCGTCGACCTGCGCAGGGTCGGCCAGAGACTTCGGCGCTGGTCCGCAACGTGGCGCCCAACGCACCGAATCTTCTTCGAGTTTGTCGGCGATCACATCGTTAGGCAGATCGAGATACACCGCGCCTGGGCGTCCCACCATGGACGTGCGCACACACTTTTCGATGTAGGCTGGCACGCGCGCCAGCGCGTCGGGCCGTGTGCTCAATTTTACAAAGGGGCGGGCCGCTTCGAGCTGAGGTGCCTCCTGGAAGCCACCTTGCTCGCGCTGATAAGAATCCGGTGCGCCGCTCAGCAACAGCATCGGCCAGCAATTAGCCCACGCGTTCGACAGCCCCGCCACCGCATGCACCATGCCCGGCCCCGAGACCGTCAGACACACCCCTGGCCGGCCGGTCAGAAAGCCGACCGCGCCGGCCGCATAACTCGCGGCCTGCTCGTTTCTGAAGCCGAAATATTGCAATCCTTCGCGCTGCACGACCTGGGCGAGATCAACGATCGGAAAGCCCATAATGCCGAAGATATGCTCCACGCCTTGGCGCCGCAGGCTGCGCGCGATGATGGTCGAGCCGTCGAGTTGTGCCATGTTCCCTCTCCCTATTGATGCAACGCTGACGGGATTGTAGCGCTGACACACGCAGCCACTGCCTACCACTTGTGGAAACTGGTACGCATGCTTACTATCTCCCCTGACCTCGGACCAGCCTGGTGCTGCCAACGGCCGTCCACGTTTCAGCTCAATAAAATGGGGAGACTCGAAATGTTAGAGCGCTTGAAATATCTGCGTCTGTTGGCGTGTTGTGGTCCGGTTTTTCTTGCCATATTCATCGTCTGCTGGGGCCTCATGGGGCACAACATGCCACCCTTCCAGCCGGACGTGTCGGCCCAGATCATCGGCGAATATTTTCGCAATGATGCCAACATGATCCGCCTCGGCATGGGCATGCCATGAGCTTCACGGTTCTGTACTTCATGTGGGGCCTGTCGATCGCCAAGGTCATTGAGTACGGCATCGAGAAGGACAACAACATTCTCTCCACCCTGGCCCTGTGGGGCGCTGGCCTGACGGTTGTGCCGATCATGGTGTCCTGCGTGTTCTGGCTGGCGGGTGCCTATCGACCCGAAGCACTTGATGACACCATTCTGCAACTGCTCTACGACACCGCGTGGTTGTTGATCGACCTGGGTTATATGGTCACCACCGTGCAGATGGTAGCGATGGGTGTAGCTTTCCTGCAGGACAAGCGCGCGGTGCCGCTGGTACCAAAATGGCTGGCCTGGTATGGCATCTGGGTTGGGTTCAGTTTTGTCGCCGAGTTGCTCATGCCGTTTTTTAAGAGCGGTATTTTTGCGCGCAGCGGCACGCTGAATTTCTGGATCGAATTCACCATCTGGTTCTTCTGGATCGTGTTCGTGACCACGTACCTCTTCTCGGCCATCAAGCGCCTGGAAGCGGAAGCACGCGGCGAAACAGCAACGGCGCGTGATGTCGCGGGCGCCACGGTCGGAAAGGCGATGGGTGCATCAGCCTGATCTCAGCGCTGACGACCAACAGGTCGTGCCAACCCTCATCACCGACCAGCGCAAGCTGGCCGGTGACGAGGGGGTGTGGTTTTTCATCTGCGCCGACATCACGCTGTTTGGCGTGTTGTTCGGTTTGTTCATGGTGGAGCGTTACAAGGCCGTCGCCTTATTCGAACAGTCGCGTCTCGCCCTCGACCCCCTGCTCGGCGCCCTCAATACCCTCATCCTGCTGAGCAGCTCGTGGCTGGTGGCACTCGCTGTGCACAGCGCGCGCGCTGGGCAGCGCGAAGCAGTCGGTCGTTATCTGGTACTCAGCATGCTGGTCGGCGCTGGCTTCGCGGTGACCAAGGTCTTTGAATACTGGCACAAGATAGCGGCTGGTATCACGCTCCTGACCAACGATTTTTTCATGTTCTATTTTGCGCTGACCGGTCTGCATTTTCTGCACTTTCTGGTCGGCCTGGTGGTGCTTGGCGTGTGTTGGTTCAAGAGTCGGCATGAGGCCATCGACGCCAGATACGTCGTGTGGATTGAATCCAGCGGCTGCTACTGGCACATGGTCGATCTGTTGTGGATCGTGCTGTTTCCGATGCTCTACCTGCTGCACGCGTCATGAACGAAATTATGCGTCTGCCCATGACCCGCGCCTGGCTGGTGCTCGTCGCTGCGACTGTGCTGGTGTTCACCCTGGCCGAGAACAATGCGCCAGCGCGCATGGCCACCATCACCATCATGCTGATCGCAGCGTTCAAGCTGCGCCTGGTGTTTCTGTATTTCATGGAACTGGCCAGTGGCGTCATGCCGTGGCGCATGTTTGCCGATGTGTGGATGCTGGTTGTGACCGGCATCATCATCGGCCTCTACCTGCTCGCGCCGCTGTAATCCGCTGCACGCTCAATCGACCGCCACGGAAGCCATAAACGTGGCGAGCTCCTGATCCATGGTCTCCACACCGCTGGCGGCGTCCGACGCCACGATAGTAAAACTCAAGCGACCCGCCACCAGCGCGTAAACAGTCAGACGATTGAGCCCCTGGGCTTCCTTGCCGGCACGGGCCAATAACACCACCCGCGCACCCGGCAGTGTGGCGATGGGCAACGTGCTAATAGGCTCTATCACCTCCAGCGCGTGATGGGAAACGGCCTGCACCTGTTCCAGCTTGGTTTGCAACAGCACTTCGGGTTTCGGTGAAACGTTCGAGTCGTGGCTGAACACGTTAATACCCAGCAGCGGGTTCAAGGCGCCGTGATCAGCGGGATATTTGGTGAGTACAAACAAGGGCACACCGTGCTCGTGGGCGATCGCGTCGGCGATGCCAGCGGCGCTGAAATGGATGCGATGCATTTTGGGGATCACGGCGGTGTCGCCGTGGTAGTGCCAGCCAACCGGTTCAACGAAGGTGATGCCGTCAATATCCCGCGACAACGCAATATTGTTCACGTAGATATTGAACAACACGATCAACGGAATCAGCGCCAGCAGCGCATAACGGGCCTTGGTCTGCGGACTACGCATGCGCGGGCGTAACTTCAGGGTATCGGTCATGGGTAGCTAGTATCCCGGGTTGGCGGTAAATGTCGCGTGCACCCTAGCAGTTGCTCCGAGCGCTCGGCAATCGCGCGCCGCAGCTGCTTGACCACCGCTCGGCAATGGCCAAGGATGCGGCCCATAACAACGCCACGTGCGGGGAGAACAGGCCATGAAATTCGGCGCCATGATCGGCACACATATCAACGATTGGCAGCTCATCAAGCTGGCTGAGGATCTCGGTTACGACCACGGCTGGGTGCCGGACTCACAAATGATCTGGTCCGACTGTTATGCGGTCCTTGCGCTCGCCGCGGTCAACACCTCACGCATTAAAATCGGCACCGGCGTGTCGATTGCGCCGACGCGCATCGCACCCGTCACGGCGCACTCCATCGCCAGCATCGCTGCGCTTGCGCCCGGTCGTGTATTCCTCGGCCTGGGTACCGGCCATACCGCAATGCGCGTGATGGGCATGAAGCCCATGAAACCCAAACCGTTTCGCGAATACCTGCGGGTCGTGCGTGCGCTGTTGGCCGGTGAGGAAGTGCAGTACACCTTGAACCGTGAAACCCGCGATATCCGCTTCCTGCATCTGGAGCGCAAGTTTATCGATATCAGTCAGCAGATCCCGATCTGGGTGGCCGCCAACGGGCCAGGTGCGCTGCGTGCCGCCGGTGCCTATGGCGATGGCCGCATTTCGGCCCTCAACGAACCCCCCGCACTCGTGCACGAAAGTTATGAGCTCATGCGTGCCGGGGCCGCGGAAGTGCAGCGGCAATTCCCGGCTGACTTTCACAGCGCGGCGCTGACCAGCGCCGTGGTGCTGGGCCCTGGCGAAAAACTCACCAGTCCACGCGTGATCGATCAATGTGGCTCGCAGGTCGCGGCTGCGCTGCATTATTGCTACGAAAACTGGAAGTTGAGTGGTGATGACTCGGCGCTACCGCCGGCGGTGCGCAATGTGTGGGACGAGTACTGCGCCTACGTGGACAAAATGTCGATGCCCGAACACAAGCGTTATCTGCAGATCCACGAGGGCCACTGTTCATGGCTGGTACCCGAAGAACGGCGCTTCATCACCCCGGCGGCCATTGAAACCTGGATCCTGGCTGGCGAACCGGAACAGATCATCGCGCGCCTGCGCGAGGCCGAAGCGGCCGGATTGCGGGAAATCACCCTCCTGCCGCCGATGGATCATGCACGCCGGGTGTTTCGCGATTTTGCCACCCACGTCATCGCGCGCTATTGAACCTCACTAATCTAACGCGGGCGGACACCGCTGCCCGTACAATGGCGTCGGGCGCACGATGTCTGGCGCCACCGACAGGAGCGCAAGTGCCCGATGAGCAAAAACAAATACCAGATCCGCGTCAGCGCCCAGTCCGCGTTCCTCGAAGATCAATCGGAACCGACCGCCAATCGTTATGCCTTCGCCTATACGATCACGATTGCCAACACCGGCGCCATATCCGCGCAGTTGCTGAGTCGCCACTGGCTCATCACTGACGCCAACGGCCGCGTGCAAGAAGTACACGGCGACGGTGTTGTCGGCCAGCAGCCGCTGATCGAACCCGGCAGCGCGTTTCAATACACCAGCGGCGCAGTGCTCGAAACGCCACTGGGCAGCATGAGTGGTACCTACCAGATGCAAGCCACTGACGGCGAACAGTTCAAAGCGCCTATTCCCATCTTTCGACTGGCGGTGCCACGTATCCTGAACTGAGGACATAGCGCGTGGCGACTTACGCAATCGGCGACTTGCAGGGTTGTCATCGCGAGCTTGAAGCGCTGCTCGAGGCCATCGGTTTTTCCACGGCGTTCGACCATTTGTGGCTGGTCGGCGATCTGGTCAACCGCGGCCCGCAATCGGCGGCCGTTTTACGCACGGTCATGGCGCTGGGTGAGCGGGTCGTGACCGTGCTCGGCAACCACGATCTGCATCTCTTGGCTTGTGCCCATGTGCCAGGTGCAAAACCGCGGCGACGCGATACCCTGGACGACATCCTCGCTGCGCCCGATCGCGAGCACATGCTGGCCTGGTTGCGTCGTCAGCCGCTCATGCATCACGACGCCACGCTGGGTTACACCATGGTCCATGCCGGACTGCCACCCCAGTGGGACCTAAACAATGCCCAAGCCCGCGCGCGGGAAGTGGAAGCCGCATTGCGGGGTGATGACTACCGCAACTTCCTCGCCCACATGTACGGCGACGAACCGGCGCGTTGGGACACGACGCTGGAGGGTTATCCGCGCTTGCGTTTTATCACCAACTGTCTGACCCGCATCCGCTATTGCACGGCCGATGGCGCGATCGATCTCAATGACAAAGGCGAACCCGGTAGCGACGCCGCACTGGTGCCATGGTTTGCCGTACCGGCACGCGCCAGCCGCCAGGCGAAGATTATTTTTGGTCATTGGTCGACACTGCGACTGCCGCCCGATCAGTGGGCGCAGGCCGGTGTCTTTCCGCTCGATACCGGCGCGGTGTGGGGCGGTGATTTAACCGCCATGCGGCTCGAGGATGGTGCGCTTTTTCAGGTGAAATCGCACACAGCGGTGGCGTTCAACTGAGTCGCTCGAGTTGGCGGAAACAATAGTCGTGGGCATGGCTGGCGTCTGCCCCGTGTGCTTCGCGCCCAACTTCACGCCAGGCGGCCCGATCAAAGTCCGGGAAAATCACATCACCCGCGAGCTCGGCATCCACTTCGGTTATGAACAGGCGATCGGCACGGGGCAGCGCTTCGGCATAGAGCGCAGCACCGCCCACGATCATCACCTCTGCTTCATCGCGCAGGGCCGCGAGCGCGGCGTCCAGTGAGTTGAATACTTCGCAATCCGCAGCCCGATAGTCCGGCGCACGGGACAATACGATATTGCGCCGCCCTGGCAGTGCTCGACCGATGGACTCGTGGGTACGGCGGCCCATGACGATGGGTTTACCCAGGGTGATGGCGCGGAAACGTTTCAGATCGGCAGGCAGGTGCCAAGGCAGGCTGCCATCACGGCCGATCACACCGTTACGCGCCATCGCCACCACCAGCGAAAGTTTCACAAGCCGGACTCAGGCGCGTGAGGTGTCACCATCACACCGCGACAGGCGCGGCGATGTGCGGATGGCACTGATAATTTTCCAATTGGCAGTCTTCGCGCGTGAAGTCGAAGATCGAGCGTACCGCCGGGTTCAGTACCATGCGCGGCGCTGCAAAGGGTGTGCGGCTCAGCTGCAGATCGGCCTGCTCGAGATGGTTGAGATAAAGATGCGCATCGCCCAGCGTATGGACAAAGTCGCCGGGCTTTAAATCGCAGACCTGCGCCACCATCAAGGTCAGCAAAGCATAGGATGCGATGTTAAATGGCACGCCGAGGAAAATATCGGCACTGCGCTGATACATCTGACAGGACAAGCGGCCATCGGCCACATAAAACTGGAACATGGTGTGACAGGGCGCCAAGGCCATGCGCGGGATGTCGGCAACATTCCACGCGCTGACCACCAGCCGCCGTGAATCGGGGGTGCGACGAATCGCTTCAATCACCTCGCTGATCTGATCGATGGTGCCACCGTCTGGTCGCGGCCAGGACCGCCATTGCACTCCATAAACCGGTCCCAACTCGCCATCGGTTGCCGCCCATTCATCCCAGATCGACACCCCATGTTCGCGCAGATAGGCAACATTGGATTCGCCGCGCAGGAACCAGATCAGTTCGTGGATGATGGAGTTGAGATGCAGTTTTTTGGTGGTCAGCAAGGGAAAGCTGTTTGCCAGGTCAAAACGCATCTGATAGCCGAACACGCTCAAGGTGCCGGTACCAGTGCGGTCGGTTTTGCGCACGCCGTGGTGACGAACATGACGCAGCAGTTCGAGGTAGGTTTGCATAATGAATTATTCGCGGCGCTTGCCGACGGTAAACAATAACAACACGCCCAACACCAGCATAGGCAGGCACAACAGCTGGCCCATGGTCAGCCAGCCAAAGGCCAGGTAGCCGATGTGTTCGTCGGGCTCACGCAGGAGTTCGACCGCCGAGCGGAAAATTGCGTAGAAGATCAAAAACACCGCCAGCAGGAAACCATGGGGTCGTGGTTTACGCGCCAGCATGTTCAGGATCAGAAACATCACAGCCCCTTCCAGCACGGCTTCATAGATCTGCGTGGGATGACGTGCCAGTCCGCCCGCGGCCGGATTGGTGAACAGCACCCCCCAGGGCACCAGGGTCGGCGCGCCGAATAATTCCTGATTGACGAAGTTGGCGAGACGTCCGAGCCCGAGTCCGATGGGGACGGCCGGCACCACATAGTCGGCCATTTCAAGAAAGCTGCGCTGGTTGGCGCGCGCGAACCACCACAGCGCCAGACTCATGCCCAGGATGCCACCGTGGAAGGACATGCCACCACGCCACACCGCAAGTATCGACAGCGGCTGGCTGAGATAAGAGTGCAGGTTATAAAAGAGGATGTAACCGATACGGCCGCCGAGCACGGCGCCTAACGCCGCGTAGAACACCAGGTCCGCGACCTGATCGGCCGTCCAGCGGCCGTCGCTGCGCCGCGCGCGATCGTGCAGCAGACCCCAGCCGAGACCGATGCCAACGATGTAGGACAGGCCGTACCAGTACACGGGCAGCGGACCGACGGTAAACGCAACGGGATCAATGGGCGGAAACGGAATCATGGCCAGGGGCGTCAGGGCAACCGGCGCACATTATGCCCTGATAACGCAGCCCATAGGCGTGTCCCCTGGCCATTGCCATGTAAGCTTAGGTCCCCCGTCGTCGCTCACTAACCACTCATCATGAACCGCCTGCGCGATGCCACCAGCCCCTATCTGCTGCAACACGCAGACAACCCGGTCGACTGGTATCCGTGGGG
>JANOXY010000427.1:0-2481 GCA_031418675.1 Pseudomonadota bacterium | reverse complement strand
TGTTTGCCACCGACGAACAGCACCAGAGCCATGGCGAGCCCTACCCCGGTGGCGCAATTGGTCGCCCAGGCTGCACCGGGCACGCCCCAATGCAAATGAAAAATAAAAATCCAAGCAAGTAAGGCGTTGACACTCAAGGTCACAAAGTTGATCAACAGCGTGACCCGCGCATGGCCGATGCCGTTGAAAAAACCCAGCACCGACCACAGCGCTACGCCCAACACCGCACCCAACATGCGCGGCTGCCAGAATTGCAATGCTAGATCGCGCACCTCAGGGTTGAGCGCAAAGGGCGCGAGCAACACATCACCATTGAAGCCGAGCAGCGCAAACACCGGCGCGGTCAGTAGCGATGCCCACAGCGCGGTCCAGGTTGCTTGTGAGGCGCGGATGTAACGTCGTGCACCATGGGCCTGGGCAACCACCGTCTGCACCGCCATCGCCACCCCACCCAGCACGCCGATGAAAACAATCACCAACCAGTGCACCGCGCCCATGCCCGCCATGGCCAAGGTGGAGATCTGCCCGATAAACCAGGTATCGGTCAGGTTCAGGGCCGCCTGGATGGCACTGTTGGCGATCAAGGGCCCCGCCAGTGCCAGTACCGCCCACCAGTTCACATGGGCACGGCCCGTGGCATCGATGCGTTGGGCAGGTAGCGTAGCGGTTGCAGCGATATTCATGAGGCGGGCAGTGTAACGACTTGTATGACCAGGATGCGGTGCACGGCGCAATCCTGTAGGTCCGAATTTTTTCGGACACCGGCGCCAATAGGAACAGGTGTCGGGTGGTCTGATTGAATGTCCGAATATATTCGGACCTACAAACGCGCAGCGAGTGGTTGCCAGACGCTGGCGGGCGCTCGACAATTCCCAGCGCTTGTTTGCCCTTGCTGGTGCCTCAGCACCCGGAGAAGTTCAATGATGAAATATGACGCCATTATTGTCGGTGCCGGTTTTGCCGGCATGTACATGCTGCACCGCCTGCGCGAAGCGGGCTTTTCTGCCCAGGTGCTGGAAGCGGGTGATGGTGTGGGCGGGACGTGGTACTGGAACCGCTATCCGGGCGCGCGCTGTGATGTACAGAGTATCGACTACTCGTTTTCGTTCAGCTCCGAACTCGAACAACTTTGGCAATGGAGCGAAAAATACGCCACCCAGCCCGAGATCCTGCGCTACGCCAACCACGTTGCCGATCGTTTTGATCTGCGCCGCGATATCCGCTTTGCCACGCGCGTGCAGCGCGCGAGCTTCGACGAAAGCAGCAAGCGCTGGCAAATAGAGACGGCCCAGGGCGAACAGTTCTCGGCCCAGTTCTACATCATGGCGAGCGGCTGCCTGTCGGTGCCCAAGCCTATTGATATCCCGGGCTCAGCACACTTCACGGGCCAGACCTATCACACTGCGAACTGGCCCCATGAAGGGGTCGATTTCACCGGCAAACGCGTGGCCGTGATCGGCACCGGATCGTCGGCCGTGCAATCGATTCCGATCATCGCCAGCCAGGCTGCGCAGTTGACGGTTTTTCAACGTACACCGGCCTATAGTCTGCCGGCCGCTAATCGTCCGCTCGATGCGCAGGCGGTCGCGGCACTCAAAGCACACTACCCGGAGCATCGCGAAGCAGCGCGCCATTCGCTGTTTGGTGTGCCAATGCCCGTGGTAACCCGCTCGGCACTGGACGCGAGCGAAGACGAGCGACGCGTGGCTTATGAAAACGGTTGGCAAAGCGGCACCCTGGTTGGTCTGTTGCAGTCCTTCGGCGACTTGCTGGTCAGCCAGGCGGCCAACGATACCGCGGCGGAATTCATGCGGGAGAAAATTCGCAGTGTGGTCAAGGATCCGATCACCGCGCAGGCCCTGTGCCCAACGGACTTCCCGTTTGGTACCAAACGTCCCTGCCTCGATACGGACTACTATGAAACCTTCAACCTCAGCCATGTGCAGCTGGTTGATATACGCAAGACCCCCATCGTCGAGATCACAGCCCAAGGCATCCGTAGCAGCGATCAGGAACGCGCGTTTGATTGCATCGTGTTCGCCACCGGTTTTGATGCCATGACCGGCGCCATCGTGAACGTCGACATTCGTGGCAACGGCGGCCTTGCGCTCAAAGACAAATGGGCTGACGGTCCGCGCACTTATCTCGGTCTTGGCATCGCGGGCTTTCCCAACCTGTTCACCATCACCGGCCCCGGCAGCCCGTCGGTCATGAGCAATATGCTGGTATCCATCGAGCAGCATGTGGACTGGATTACGCAGTGCATGAAGTTTCTGCGCGCCCAGGGTTATGGCTGCGTCGAAGCCACACCCGAAGCCGAAACAGCCTGGGTTGAGCACGTCAACGAAGTGGCCAGTTACACGCTCTTCCCGCAGGCTAATTCCTGGTACATGGGCGCCAACGTGCCGGGTAAACCGCGGGTCTTCCTGCCCTATATCGGCGGCGTAGGTCCTTATCGACAAAAATGCGATGAAGTCGCGC
>JANOXY010000426.1:0-4415 GCA_031418675.1 Pseudomonadota bacterium | reverse complement strand
CCATCGAGGATGTCGTCGCCATCGCCGCCGCTGAGGGTGTCATCTCCTGCGAGCCCGAACAGCGTGTCGTTGGTGACAAAACCGAGTAGTACGTCGTCTTGCGCGGTACCGTTGATGATCGCCATGGAACTCGTCCGTAAGTTGTTTCGATGGGTGAAGGCAGCGGCACAGATCGCCGCGTATCGAAGGGTGCGCTTTGCGCGCGCGTGCGGCAGGACCCGTTGCGTCCCAGCTGCAGCAAGCACGGCGCGCGGCTGGCACGATATCCAACGACGCGAGTCTGCCCGCCTCCTCCAAATGGACGATAACTGTTGCCATTGAGATAGACAATCAAAACGGCGGATGGAACTTCGAGGCGCGAACGCGCGCGACGGTGCGGATAAAAAAAATCGCTATATTCGCCAGCATCGGGCCGCGCTGTCAGGGTGCTTCGCGCGGTTGTAAACCGACGTGGATTCGTTCGTGAACCCTGCGCTGACGATCCCCAAAGCCCGCCAACGCTAATGGCGCTCACTTGAGCACCAGCAGCCTCGGGCCTGATGGGATCGCGGAATTTGGAGGGGCCCCATGGCCCACGGTAGTGGGGGTCGTTTTGGATCTTCGGAGAGGGTGGGATTTGAACCCACGAAGGATATTAACCCTTGCCAGTTTTCAAGACTGGTGCAATCAACCGCTCTGCCACCTCTCCTGGAGGCGGCAGTCTAACAAAGCTCACCGCTCGATTGGGTAGCGCAATAGCCTTTTTAGTATTCGCTGCGGCGGGGGCTTGAATAGCTGTCGCCCGGCAGCGCAAACGGTGGTGTGCGACCCACCAGCGCTTCGACGACGGCTAGTTCGTCATCGGTATGATTGATGAACGGTGCTGGACGCAGGCGCGGGCCGTTGGCACTGCCGGCCAGTACGTAGCGGGCAGCATCATGATGGCGGGATTGAATCATCTCGGTGGACGATGGGTCGTCCTTGGCGCTGACTTCGGTGGTGCCGTAACAGGTACAGACGTAGCTTTGTTCGGGATCGGTCTCGACGTAGAGGCCGGTGCCACGAATACCGATGGTAGCGGTGGGGGTGTAGACCGCGTGGCGTGTCTTGCCAAATACCGACAGCAGCTTGCCCGTCACCAGGCGCAGGGTCTCGACCACAAACTCACCCGCTGCCGGCTCCAGTTGCAAGGTGCTGGCTTCGCGCAGGATGAAGGCGTCCTGCCCGACCACGAAGATTATGCGGCTGTTGGGCGCGGTCTCGATCAGATCACCGGCGCGGATGAGCGTGTCAGTATTAGCCGCGGCGCCATTCACTTTCACCAGACCTTTGAGCAGAAATATCGATTTGCCTGCCGCCATAGGCTTGGGCAAGTGCCCCAACAGCTCGGCGGTGGCAGGTCCCGCCGCGGCGAACAATCCCGCGCCCAGCGCACGCAACAGCAGCAGGCGACGTTGTTCGTGCACTAAATCAAATTTGGCCATGGACATTCCTCGCGATAACCCCTGAGACAAAACCAGGGCGCCGTTTCAACGCCAGCCCTGGGACGAGTATGCTTAAGGCCAGCCTCACACCGCAATCGCCCTTACCCTTGCCAGCTAAGACCAACTTGCCCCCTGTTGCGCTCCTCGTTCGCCGCTGGCCCAGGCTCGTGATCTATTGCCTTGCACTGGCGAGCGGCCAAGTCCACGGTGTTACGCGCTATTTCGACGCCGAGCTGTCCTATGTGCGCGAAGACAATTTTAACCATGCAGCGCGAACCTCCGAGGCTCTGGATGATGATGTCGTGCTGGCTCGCGCCAGCGCCAACTGGCTGCTGCCCGTTGAGCCCAAAGGCGGACTGTTGGCCTCGCTCGCCGGTGAATATCAGCGCTATACACACTGGCAGGCGCTCAGTCGCGCCTTACTCTCAGGCCAGCTGACTTATCGCCACAAACCATCCGCCGCTTTTGATGCGCCGTGGTTCGAGCTCAACTTAAGCGGGGTGCTGCGCCAGTTTGAGGACAGCGCGATGCGCGACGGTGGGCGACTGGCTGTCGAGGCGGCCAGCGGGCGGGCGCTGACGGACCGCATCAATTTACGCCTGGCCTATCGTTTTGCGTTTGATCGCAGCTGGCACGACAGCGTGTTCGACGCAGAAACACACCGCGTGTATGGCAATGTGGATTGGCACGTCGAGCGCACGACCTTCTACACCACAGTGGCCTGGCAACACGGCGACATCGTTTCGAGTGTCTCTGACAATGCCACACTCAACCTCGCCGCCCGCGCACAAGCCCACGATTCAGCCCTGGCCGAAGATCCGCGCATGCGTATCGCCTATCGTTTTAATGCAGACACACTGAGCGCCACGCTGGGCATCAATTTTGCGCTGGCTGCCGGTGTGGCCTTGGATGTTTCTGCCCTGTACTTTGACGCCGACGGCGAAACCGGCGCCCATTATCGTGGCTATCGCCTGACAGCCGGCGTGCTATACCGTTTCTGACACGCTCACATCGCATGCAGCAGCAGCGTTGCGATACCCAGAAAAGAAAAGAAACCGGCGACGTCGGTCACCGTGGTCAGCACGATGGACGAAGACTGCGCCGGATCCTGCTTGAGTTTGGTCAAGGCCAAAGGAATGGCAGCGCCGGCAAGCCCCGCAATGACCATCGACAACACCATCGAGATACCGATGATGGCGCTTAATGTTGACGAGCGACTCCACAGGAAAACCGCAGCGCTGGTGGTGGCGGCGATCGCAATGCCGTTGACCAGCGCGGCAAAAAATTCCTTGCCCACCACCTTGCGCCAGTGTGAGGCGTTGATCTCACGCAATGCCAGGCCTCGGATCACCACCGCCAGGGCCTGCGCACCGGTGTTGCCCGATTGCCCGGCCACAACCGGCAGCAGCACCGCGAGTTGCGCGTTGCTGGCAATCGTGTCTTCAAACAAACCCACCACCGCGGCGGCCATGAAGGCCGTGACCAGATTGATTTGCAGCCATGGCAGACGCTTACGCACCGCAAATCCCGGTGGCGACAAGGCGCGCTCTTCTTTGCTGGCACCGAAGATGGTCTGCAGGTCGACCGAGGCCTCGGCGCGGGTCGCCTCAACCAGCGAGTCGTAGCGCACAACGCCGATCAGGCGGCCATCGCTGTCCACCACCGGCAGGCTGCTCAAGCCATGGCGGTCGATCAAGTCGACCACTTCCTCATTGCTCATCGTGACCTGGGCCACGGCCGGTACCGAGCGCGCGTATTGGCCGAGGGTGTCCTCGGGTCGCGCCAGAATCATGTCCTGCGCCTCGACGATGCCGGTCAAGCGCGCTTGTTCATCGACCAGATAAAACAGACGTCGACCAGCCGACCGGCCGGGCACCGGCGCAACCTGGCGCACCCGCTCTATCGCTTCTCCAACCTGGGTGCTGCCGCGCAGATGCCACACCCGGGGGTCCATGATGGCGCCAGCGCTGCCCGGTGGAAAACTCATCACCAGCTCGATCAAGCCGCGCGCAAGGTCGCTCACCGCCGCCAGCATGGCCACGCGCTCATCTTCGTCCAGGCGAACGATAATGGCCGCTGCCCGCGAAGGATCGATGCCATTGAGCACCTGGGCGGCTTCAGTCACGGAGAATTCCACCAGACATCGCTGCGCGACCGCCGGTGCCAGGCGTTCCCATACCGGCGCTGCGGTCGAGCCGGCGTACAGCTTGAGGATCGCGGCACTGTGTGCCGGTGTCAGCGCTTCCAGCTCGGCCGCAGCCACGGCGGGCAGCATGCGGGGCAGATCCCGCTCGACATCGGGTGCGACAGACTCGGCGGAGGCATTCATTCGCGACTTCCTCGGATTCGTTCAAACATTCGGCGGCTGGAGCAGTCCAGGCCGGTATTTAGGCGCCATCGCCTTGCAATGTCCATGCTTTACGTCGCGGCCATGAACCTTAACAAGGAGCCGCGGTCCCAAGCTCGTGAACCGCGGCCGGTTGCAACAATCCCTGCGGTTGTTAGGGATATACTTGTAATTGAATCGCACCTGCCTATTATCGAGCGCAGCCGCACCAACACTTCCTGGAGACTCTCGATGCCGACTCAGATTGCCAACCTAAGGACTGCCGCGCCGGCGGTCGTTTCCACCAACAAACTTATCCGCAACACCTATCTGTTGCTGTCGATGACCTTGTTGTTCAGTGCCCTGACCGCGAGTCTGTCCGTCATGTTGAACATGCCGCGCATGACCTACCTGGTCTCCATCGGCATTGCCTTCGCCCTCATGTGGTTTGTCCTGCCACGCACGGCCAACTCTGCCAGCGGTCTGGGGGTGGTGTTTGCCATTACCGGTCTGCTGGGCTTTGCGCTGGGACCCATGCTGTCGATGTACCTCAAGCTTCCCCACGGCCCCCAGCTGGTCGCGACGGCACTGGGTGGCACAGGCGTGATCTTCCTCGGCCTGTCGGC
>JANOXY010000425.1:0-9759 GCA_031418675.1 Pseudomonadota bacterium | reverse complement strand
GCTCGAATTCCTTCAGCAGCGCTTCGATTTGTATGAGGTGAGCGCGGTAGAGTTTGGGCAGGCCGGTAAACTCGCCAGGATCGAGCTCCGCCAGGCAATCGAGTTTGGCGCGATACAGCGCACGATCGGCCAGCAATTGCTGGTGGCGCGCAGCCAGCTCTTCCGCATAACCCTCGATCAAACGCCGTGTGGCCGGTGCCAAGTTCGAACCGGGTGGTCGGGTCTTGATGAACTTCTGTTGGTCAATCATGGGCGTGCTCGCTTTCTGATCTGACTAGTGCAGATTGTGTGCCAGCCCCGACCAAGCCTTGGCTACACGTTCTAAGGAATTGTTTCTAATCGACTAACAACTGTCAGCGTAGAACTGTTGAGGAGAGCCTAAGGGGCTGGCTTGTCGCCCAGCGCAGACACCGCGGGCGCCGACCAACGTGGTAGTCAGGTTTTGAGCATGCGTTTCAGACTGTCCAGCGTGCCGCGGCCGGCAACGCGGTTTGCCCCGATATCCATAGGCACACCGTCCCACGCCAATTCATCCTGAGGCAGCTCCGCGAGGAAACGACTCGGCTCGACGGTTTCGGTCTGGCCGAAACGTTTGCGTGAGCGGCAAAAGCTCAGCGACAGCGTGCGCTTAGCGCGGGTAATGCCGACGTAGGCCAGTCGTCGCTCTTCGTCGATGGTCTCCGACGCGATGCTGTTGCGGTGAGGCAGCAGGTTCTCTTCAAAACCCGCCAGATAAACGTGGGGATACTCCAGGCCCTTGGCGGCGTGCAATGTGGTGAGCGCGACCGCGTCGGTGTCCGGGTCTTCGTCTTTGCGATCGACAATGTCGAACAGGGTCAGTGCGGCGACGACGTCGGCCGTTGTACGGGATTCTTCGGCTTCGTGAATGCGTTTAATCCACCTTGCGAGCTCCGCGACGTTGTCGCGTTTGCGTTGCGCATCGGCCGGGTTCTCCGCGATTTGTTCCAGCCAATCGTCATAGCCGATATCCGCCAGCAACTGCGCAAAAGCTTCCGGCGGTGGGCTGTCGGCGTGTAAGCGCTGAAAATCGTTCAACCACTCGATGAACGCACGGGTGCGTTTTAAGGTCAGTGGCGAAACGCGCGCCGCAAACTCTGCGTCCAATGCGGCCTGCGCGAGACTGTTGCTGCCCGGCGCTGCTACTTCGACCAGAATCTTGACAGTGGCGGGACCGATCGCGCGTCGTGGCGTATTGATGACGCGCAGCAAAGCATTGTTGTCGCTGGGATTGGCGAGCAGCCGCAAATAACAGACGCAGTCCTTGATTTCCGTGAAGTCAAAAAACGAACGACCACCTGACACCACGTAAGGAATCGCGCGTTCTCGGAAAGCATGCTCGAACAGTCGCGCCTGGTGATTGCTGCGCATCAATACCGCAAAATCCCCATAACGCAGGCTGTTCACCAGACGGCGATGCAGTATATCGTTGGCCAGCCACTCCACCTCATCGTGTTCGCTGCCGCGACTCACGACCCGGATCTTGTCGCCAAAGCCGTGATCGCACCAAAGCGTCTTGGGGTAGATGTGTGGGTTGTTGGCAATCAGGGCATTTGCGGCTTTCAGAATGATGCCACTACAGCGATAGTTCTGTTCCAGCTTGACGACCTTCAGGGTAGGAAAATCACTGGCCAGTTGCATCATGTTTTCCGGACGTGCGCCACGCCAGGCATAGATGGATTGATCGTCATCACCCACCACCGTCAGCCGGCCATGGCCGCTGGCCAATAAACGTACCAGTTCATACTGGGACAGATTGGTATCCTGGTACTCATCAACCAGCAGGTAGTCGATGCGTTCGCGCCAGCGCGCCAGCGTTAGTTCGTCAGTCCGCAACAAACCCACGGGAGCGATAATCAAGTCATCAAAATCGACGGCATTGAACGTGCGCAGCGCGTCACAATAGGGGCCATAACAGCGCAGTGCGAGCTTTTGTGCGGGCGTGAAATCCGTGGCGACAACTTTCTCAGGTGGGATAAGCGCGTATTTCCAACTCGATATCTGGTGCTGGATGTCGCCCACGGATATATCGCTACCCGGCTGGTCGCGACGCATCAGATCGGCGAGCAGGTTAGCGCAATCGCCGGAGTCGAGAATGGAAAAGCCGGGTCGATAGCCGAGCAGTGCGGACTCGCTGCGCATGATGCGCAGACCTAAAGTATGGAAGGTCGATATCCAAGGCGACTTGATTTTGCGCCCGAGCAGACTGCTGACCCGTTCGCGCATCTCGCGCGCTGCTTTATTGGTGAACGTGATGGCGCAAATACGTTCCGGCGGTACTTCGCGCTGCTTGATTAAATACTCAATCTTGTGGGCGATGACGCCGGTTTTGCCACTGCCGGCGCCGGCCAGCACGAGCAATGGGCCGTCGACATGACGCACCGCCTCGCGTTGTCTCTGATTGAGCTTGTTCAACCTGGTGCTTTCGAAATGCGCGCCGGGCGGGAAGCGCGCGGACCAGGCCGGATTTTAATTTAATGCGGGCGCAAGCGCACGGACTGTCGGATGTTAAGTGCGCTCACGCGCTCATTGCGCATTTGTCATTCGCTGGGGCGACGCATTGAGCACCAGATGCGCACGAAAATGGCGGGCAAAATACCGCTGAAAATCACCCGATTTGACTTGGCCGTCGCTGCTCTGAACCCTGCTCTGGGTGCCTTGCTCAGGAGCTGTGGGCGCGGGCAGGTGATCCTGGGCTGTCCCGCGCGCTGATACGCGTCCGCGCCCTTCATCGAACTGCATTAAAACCGGCATCGTGCTAATGCCGTCAGCGGCAAAGTCGCCACTGTAAGCCAGCGTTGGGCTGCTGACGCTGAGTGTGAGCAGGATGCTGGTCGCGAGGGTGGAAAGCGTTGGCATAGCGGGCGTTCCTTTTCGATACGTGGGCAGACTAGGTCGCTGCCACTGAATCACGACTGAATCATCGCGCATCGCGGTCCGCCCACGATCACGATTACAATCGAGCGATGTTGAACTCAGCGCAGCTGCCAGCGCGTGGCGCCATTTAAACCACCGATCAAGAGACTGATCGGGATGCTGTTGTGCGTGCTGCTCGGAGCCGCCATCGGTTTCCCGCTCGGTCAGCGCTGGACCAGGCACGATATCCTGCCGCCCGTGATCGCGGTGACACTGGCGGACTCCGGCCAGCGCTTTCAGGCACGTCTTGATACCGGCGCGGTGGTCTCATCCATCAACGCCCATGAACTCAAGGTCCTGGATAGCGATGGCCCGCCTTCGGGCCGTGATACCGGCAAAATGATCAGCTTCGTATTGATCAATGAGCGCGGCGAGCGCCGGCCGTTGGTTGCACGTATCGCGCAGGTGCGCGGCATACGTAGCGCCGACTGTCGGGAAATCCGTTATCACGTTTATCTCACCGTGCAGTTTCGTGGTAAGGACTATCGTGTGCTGACTAACTTGAATGACCGCAGTGGCGCGGGCGACATGCTTCTGCTGGGCCGCAACTGGTTACGCAGCGGATTCGCGGTGGCGGCGGTAGGAGAATCGGAAATATGAACTCGGAACTCGCGGTGCAACCGCATATCGACATTGAAGTGGGCGCAACTACCGTGCGCTTGCTCGGCACCGCCCATGTTTCACGGGTCAGCGCGGAAGCGGTCACGCGCGAAATCGACAGCGGGCATTACGATGAAGTGGCCATTGAATTGTGTGTCAACCGCCATCGTGGGATGCTCGATCCTGACTCGATCGAACGCATGGATTTGTTTGAGGTAATTCGTAGCGGCAAAGTGCCGATGATTACCGCCATGCTGGCAATGGCTGCTTTTCAGCAGCGCATCGCTGAGCAGTTTGGTATCGAGCCAGGCGCTGAAATGCGCGCTGCCATTGAGGGTGCGCGGAGCCGTTCGCTGAAGCTGCATCTGATCGACCGTGACATTGGCACCACCTTGCGCCGCATCTATCGCAACGTGCCCTGGTATAAGCGCATGTACCTTTTCTCAGGGCTGTTCGCCAGCATCATTGTCGACGATGAGATCCCCGAATCGGAGATCGAAGCGCTTAAGGAAGGCGATCTGCTGGAGAGTACCTTTGCCCAGTTCGCCGACAGCGCCCATCAGATTTACCAGCCCCTGATTGATGAGCGTGATCAGTACATGGCCGCGCATTTGCTGAATATCGCAGACGGCGGCGCGAAGCGCGTGCTGGCGGTGGTTGGGGCCGGTCACCTGAAAGGCATACAGCACTATCTGGTCCAAGGTCTGAGCGCACGTGCCGAGCGCTTGCGGGAACTCGATACCGTGCCTGCCGGTGCGAGTTGGGTCAAACACATTCCGACCGTGCTGGTGTTGCTGTTCGTGCTGGGTTTTGTCATTGGTTTTCTGCGCAGCCCAGCCCTGGGCTGGGCCTTGGTTGCGCAGTGGATTTTCATCACCGGTGGTCTGGCGGCCTTGGGTACCCTCGTGGCGGGTGGCCACGTGTTGACCATCATCAGCGCGTTTCTGGGTGCGCCGCTCACTACGCTGCATCCTGCCATCGGCATTGGTATGGTGACCGCGCCGGTCGAAGCATGGATCCGCAAACCGACCGTCGCCGACTTCAAGAAGCTGCGCAAAGACACCGCATCGCTGGCGGGCTGGCGTCACAATCGTGTGGCTCGTACCTTCCTGGTGTTTTTTCTCAGCTCGCTAGGTGCAGCCAGCGGCACCTACATCGCTGGTTTTCGCATCATCCATCAGTTGTTCCATTGAGCCCGGTTGCCATGCGCCGATAGGCGTAAATGGCCAGGACCAGCGCGACGGCCACATGTACGCAGAGAATCCCGATGGCCGTAAACGGTGCGCTGAAGAAGGGTGGCCAGAACAAGGTCGTTAACGAGGCCAAGCCGATATGAGGCAACAAAGCCGGTAACAAGCCGTCGAGAATGGCGATATAAACGAGCGTGGTCGCTTCCGCCCGTCCCCTGCCGCTGGTGACGCCAAAATAGGTCAGCAGTGCGACGTCGCGCAACATCATGAGCGTGGCCGCGAGACTCACGGGACCGAGGTTGTCCAGACGCTGATTGGTGAACTGCGGTGCCGAGCCTAGCACGGTCGCGATCAGGGCGGCCGCGAGTGCCAGTGCGGTGGAAATCGACCACAAGGGCAGGTCTTCCAGCGCACGGCCCCAGCGTTGTGCAACCAGCGCGCGCTCGCTGCGCCGGAACTGCATCGGATCGCCAGGGTAGGCAAACGCCGCCACATAACTTTGCACAATGGCGGTCAGCGCGAGTGAGGCCAACAGGCAACGTATCAATGGGAGAGAGGGCGTAGCCGCGATGCCGACAAAACCAGCCGCGAACAGCGCCACGAAGCCAGCGAAGGCCAACCAGGCACCAGGCCAGGTGCCGACCTTGAGCTCCATGCTCATGGCGCGCGTGGCGCCCAGCACCGCCCAGGCGGCGAACGACGACGTCGCCACGGCCATGAAAGGCAGCTGTGGCAGTTCGATCGTGTACCACGATACTGTCGTTTGTGGGTCGATCCAGCTCACGAGGTTGGGTAACAAGACCACCAACAACGCGATCATCACTAGATTGGCGAGGCGCGACTGCAGCCCACCACCACGATGTAGAACGACCAAGGCGTAGATCAGGGCGCTGCCCTGTGCGAGAACCGCTACGGCCAGCGCAAATATCACAGCCAGCACAAGTGTTGCGGCCAGATTGTCGGGTTGATCACCGGCGGCGCGGCTGCCAATGAATATCGCCAGACACCAGCCGCCCGCGTACCAGGGAATTATCGTTGCCCCGGCCAGCTTGCCCCAGGTCATACGCCACGGCGACAACGCACACATGCGCTGTATGTCCCAGGTGTGGGTGCGTGCTTCATCGAGCACGCTGGTGGCTGCCTGCCGTGCGCCCCACAGAACAGTTGAGAGGAGGAAACCCACCATGGCCGCGTTGCCGAGTAACTCACCGCTGGGATCCAGCGCGCGCAACAACATCGCGCCAGCAAAGATCACGACTGGCACCAGTATCAGCCTGTGCAGAGTAACTTCCAGCCACAGATTACGTTGCAGTTCAGGGTTCACGACGGGTGGCGCTCCGCACCCAGGGCCTGGATATAGGATTTCTGCAGATCCTCCGTGACCGCTGCAAAATTATTCACGCGCAGACCAGCGGCGAGCAGCGCTTGCAGCAGGGCGGCTTGCTCGACGGCGGTGCCTGTCAGCGTAAATCGCGCCGATTGCGCGGTAACTGCAACCTCACTTACGCCCGGCATGGGCGCCAGGGCGGCAGCCAATGCTGCAGGGCCTTCCAATGCCTGGGCTTCCATGAGCGTGGTGTTGTCTATCGACCCTGCAAGTCGGCGATGCTCAATCAGTTTGCCGTCGCGCAGGATGAGCATGTGGCTTGAATAGGCTTCAAGCTCGGCCAGTATGTGCGATGACACCAGCAGGGTCATTCCGCGCTGGGCCAGCTTGAGGAACAGCTCTCCCAGCGAAAAGCGCGCTTCGGGATCCAGTCCCGAGGCCGGCTCGTCGAGCAGCACGACCGTCGGGTTGTGGATGATGGCCTGCGCAATTGCGACGCGCTGGCGCAGTCCGCGGGACAACTCGCCTGTGCGCTGCTCGAGGCGCTCACCAAGTCCAAGTTCAGTGGCGGTCGCGACCACCGTCTGTGGCAGGGTCTCCGGACCCAGTCCATTGGCCGCGCCAACATAGCTCAGGCACTGACGGACCGTCAGCTGCTCATACAAACCGAAAAAATCCGAAAGATAGCCGAGATGACGATGACTGCGCCGGGGATCTTCAATAACGTCGACGCCATTCACGCTTATCGATCCCGCTAACGGCCTGTCCATGCCGGCCAGACAGCGCAACAAGGTGGTTTTACCTGCGCCGTTTGGCCCGACCAGAGCAGTGATGCTGCCAGTTGCGATTGAGAAGCTGACACCGTCCAGAGCCCGACGTCCGGGATACTCAAAGCTGAGATCGCGAACTTCGATCATCGCCGCGGTTGTTCCAAGGAGTATTGGTATTGTCGTGCAATGATCACGGTTAAGATCGCAAAGTCTGGCAGGCGCTGGAGAGGCAACGGATTGGAACGTCGGCCGACGGCGGACCGTGGCGGGCATTGTGCACAAATGTGGTGTCAAAGTAACCAAGGGGGTCGATAGTGACTGGTAACTCGCGAACAAATGATTGGTCTGTACTATGCGTGGCAGTAGCGCTGCTGGTTGTGGCATCAGGTGACGCCGTCGCCGAGACACAATCGAGCAAAAACTGCGAAATCCACGCGATTGCGATGGTGGCTGAAATGAAGGCTGGCGCAGCCAAGCCCATGAGTGATGAAGAAGTGTCCTTGGTACGCGCGACAGCCATCAAGTCCTGCCTGGCGCAAGCGACCGATAGCACCAATACCGTCGCAAACCCCCAGCCTGCAGCCGCCGCGTTGCCCCGCTCGACGACGGCCGCCCCGCAAGCCAAAACCGATACCAGCTTTTTCGGCACCCTTGGTGCGATATTCAATGTGCCGAACACGCGTAAGCCAGGTAACGAGCGTCTGCTTGAGCGCAGCCAGCACTGAAACGCCACAAATTTCTCTGCAGCCATGACCAGCACCAGCCACACCAATTCGCCGTGGTTGGCCATCGTTTTGGCCCGCACCACCGTGCATCGCTCACTGCGTATCGCTGCGGTTGTGGGTAGTATTCTGGTTGCCATCAACTATGGTGATCGCCTTCTGGCCGGCACGATTGGGCGAATTGAATTGATCAAGATTGCCCTGACCTATTGCGTGCCCTACTGCGTAGCGACCTATGCCGCTGCCAGCGCCCTGCTTGGCCGTAAGTAATCGTTTGTCATCCTCGGGAGCTTTAGATGCCTTTGATCCTCGACGTATTGAGTCAGCGTTGGAGTCCTCGCGCGTTTGCACCACGCATCGTTGAACAGGAGAAATTGGCCGAAGTGTTCGAAGCGGCGCGCTGGGCACCGTCGTGTTACAACGACCAGCCCTGGGAGTTTGTCCTTACACGTCGTGGCCAGGACCCCGCTTATCAGCAATTGCTGGCGTGTCTGATGCCAGCCAATCAGGCCTGGGCAGCAACTGCCCCGCTGCTCGTGCTGAATACGGTTCGACAGAACTTTCTGCACAATGGAAAGCCCAATCGCTGGGCGTTCTACGACCTCGGCCTCGCCGTCGGAAACCTTCTTGCTCAGGCTACCGCCCTAGGTTTGTCCGTGCATCAAATGGCGGGCTTTGACGCTGCGCTCGCCCACAGCAGCCTCGGGCTACCCGACGATCATGAAGCGGTGGCAGTGATGGCAATCGGTTATCTGGGGGACGCAACGCTGCTGCCCGCCGGTGTCGAAGAAAAATCGCCCACACTGCGCGAACGGAAATCGCGGGAAGCCCTGCTGCATATTGGGGGCTGGAAGCAGACTCCCCAGGACTAACGACAGGTCAGGCTGACAACGTTCAGGAGTTAACGAGATGCCCGTCTACGAGTATGTATGTGAAGAGAACGGTCAGGTGGTGACGGTACGCCACAGTATGCAAATCGTGATCCGCAATTGGGGGGAGCTATGTTTCGCCGCCCAGGTTGCGCTTGGTGACACTGATTTCGAAACGCCGGTGCGCAAAAAGCTAGGTGTGCACGGCATCGCTATCCCGGTCGGCAATTCCACGCTGAAAAATCAGGGGTTCACCAAACTTGTCAAGCGCGACAAGGGCGTTTATGAAAACGTTACCGCCACGGGTTCCGAGCAGCGCTATATGAAGGCCGGTGACGCCAGTTCCATGCCCCACTTGCATAAAAAAATCGGCGATTGAATCGCCGATCACATCGGCGCGCGCAAATTCAATTCCATGCTCGCTCGATAGATCTGATTTTCTCATTCTGAGACAAGCGATAGAAGCGCCGCAGTTCATTGATGAACGAGGGTTGCTGGTGCTGGGCCGGATAGCGTCGGTTCAGCGTTCGACAATACTTGGCAGCGTAGTGGTTGGCCTCGCGGTAGCGCTTGCCGGTTTCACACTGGCCATCGAGCGCGTAGCTAACGGCGGTAAAAAAGCGATCGTGAAATTCCTCGCTAGCGTCGATGACGCCTTGTTGTCGCAGCAATAGGGTGGCGGTGATGTACTTGTCGACTTCCGCCTGCAGTTCCAATTCCAATTGGGTCACTTGGCGAGCGTGCACAGCGTTCCAGACCAGATAGTGAAAATGGCTGACGCCTTCGAGCACAACGAGAAACGCATTCAAATTGCGCTCGTCCAGGCACATATAGGGATCAAACTGAGCAAGGCTGGTGAGTATTTCTGAGTCGATATACAGCGTGATGTGCAGGCAGCCATCGTCTTCCTGCACCAGCAGCCGCTCTTGATTGCCGTGCTCGTGGACGCTGTTTTCGAGGGTCTGAGCCAGTTTCCCATCGGTGACCAGATAGTCGGCGACGCGTTGTTCGATGGGTGCTTCGTAAAGCAGGGATAAATGCTCTTGCAGCGTGGCGAGTAGCATCTGTGTGGCCTGCTCAGTGCGCGCGTCGCGCGTGGGCGAGCAGAGGTACGATACCGGCGCGCTGCAGTTGTTTGCGCGCGCGGAGACTGCCGGTTGTTTGCCACAGCTCGTAGGTTCGCAGCATGTCGCTGCGCGATTTGAGCCCGCTCATTTCGCTGATCTCATTCAACAGGTCCACCAGCAACGGGAATTTTTTGCTGAGATCGGCGAACACTGTGCTGACGTTACTGGCGCGGGCATCGACCTGCAGGGAATCGTAGACGGAACAGTAGGCGGCCTCACC
>JANOXY010000424.1:0-38779 GCA_031418675.1 Pseudomonadota bacterium | reverse complement strand
AATGCGGGCCCGTCTGAAATCCAAACTCGAGCAGTAGTGCCTATCAGTCACCACGCGAAGCTCTGGAAAGCAGGGCGTTCGCGGGTTGGTGGCTCGGTTCGGTTCAGTGCAGCCCCTTTCTGGTGGCACACCCTCGCGCGTTCTTTTGGCGGGACACCCTATCAGCGACCAACAAGGCAGCAACTCAGCTATTCTGCGCACAGTGTGTCAGCGCGCGCGGCGTTGAAGAGGTCCACAGTGCGAACTCCCCGCCCGCCGCATAACCAGTTGGTCGAGGGGACTCCCCCGCGCCGCGCGCTCTTCCGCCCCTCACCAACACGTTGGGCCTCACGTAAACTCCCGGAGGAACGTTGTGCTGCAGGATCTAGGCACGAGAGGGCCAGAGCGTGACGCTTGAACAAATATATTTCTTAAGCCAAATCGCTTCGACAATCGTTTTGGTCCTGTCCGTAATCTATCTCGGTAAGCAAACGCGGCAAAACGGAAAGAACCAAGTTGCTCAAATGCATCAATCCCGCAACGAACAGTTCTTGGACCACATGCTGATGCTTACAGATCCAGAATTTGCGAAACTCGCGCGAGCGGGGTTCGCTGGGAGCACTGAACTGACGGACGATCAGGTTTATCGATTCTATTTCTTCGTGGTGACGCTCATCCGATTCTTAGAAGAAATGTATCGCCAATGGCAAGACGGCATGATAGCCACGGAACGATGGAACACAACTCAGCGAACGCTCGATGGACTTCTGCGCGCACCGGGATTCCGCTCCACCTACAACGCGCTACGAGGTGCGCTTGATCATGGCTTCGTCGCACTCGCCGACAGCATGATTGAAAACGCGACCGGAGGCCCGGCAATCGATCTGGTCGCGGACTGGAGGGCTGGAGTAGCCAGTGGCCCGAATACATCCGCGAACACAGAGAAGTGAGGCCCAACCAGCCGATGGAGCGCACACCTCCGTGCTGCACACCCCGGCGCCTCTCACCGCCGCGTTAGGCGGCCCTAGACGCCAACCAACGGACAGCTTCAGACGGTCGATTCCGGCCCAAAATGCGACACACAAGAATATTATTCGGTTGCGATGAAGTAGCAGTTCGCGTTTTCCGCAAGCCGGGAAGTTACTGCCCACCAATGAACCGCCCGAAAGCGGGTCATTGATGACGGCCCTATTTGCAGATTAGGCGACGCGCCGGCGCACCTTGCCCAGGCCAGCGAGTGCAGTGGCGAGGAACCAAACAGCAGCCGGAAGAGGTACTGGCTCAAGAGTCGCTCGAAGCTCCGTTGTATCGCCAAAGAAGCTGCCGTTTTCGCCCACAACGAAATCGAGTTTGTCACCCGCGGCCAGCGACAAAACGCCGCTGAACGACTCCTGCGAATTAAATCCAGTTACGATGGAATCGAATTGCGAAACGTTGTTAAGCAAGACGTGCAAGTCCGTGGAAGCTGTTCCCCCAAAGCTGCGCATGTTGAACTGAGAGCTGAGCTTGTAACTCCCTGCCTTGTCCGTCGTAAAACAAACAACGCTCAGCTCTCCGCCCGGACCGGGATGAAGCGTAATCTCGCCGGGATGCCAAGTAGTCGAATTGAACGTGATATCAGTCGCAGTTGGGTTTGGCGCAACATTAGGCGTGCTAAAGCCGAGGTCGAAACGCTAGTACTGCACGTCGTTGATGGTGGTGTTGTCCGTGTAGGTCGTAACGTTGCCGCCTAGCTCGGTCTTGTAGCCAAAGGTCCATGGGCTGTTCGGGTTGTTTATAAATGAAAAATCAAGTGCGGGGTCAAATATCAACTGCGCTTGGGCACCGCTGAGGATGGCAAAAGTAAGTGCCACGGACAATGCGATGGATCTGGGGGTGGTCATGTCAACGCCTTCCTTTGGTTTAGACGATTGGATGGTAACAAGCGATTGCTACGAAACCCCTCCCCGTATACGGAGAAAATGTGATTCTTTGCGAACGGTTTGGCGCCGCAATGTCCGCTTTGAATGCTCGTCTCACATCCACCTGCTGGAACGCGACCGTCCCTACTAGGCGTTCGTGAGTTGCGAACCTACAGTTAGGCAATACTCGCAACCATCCACCTACCTAGCGAGTGTGAATTCTTGTCAACCTATGTTTCTCATTTGACTCGCCACGCGGTGTGGTCTCGTAGCATTGCATTGATGGAGGTCAACATCTTTCTCATGCAGGCAACGAGGGCGACCTTCTTCAGCGTTCCGGCCGCTGGCATTCGTCGACAAGTCGCATGGATGATCGGGTTGTGCTGAACCGCGCTCAGCATAGCCATGAAGAGCACGGTCCTGACGCTGCCCCGACCGCCACGTATACGACACTTACCGCGAAGGCTGTCGCGGTTGAAGGGTGCAAGGCCACTCAGCCCCGCAATTTGTTTATTCGTCAACGAGCCGAGCTCCGGGAGGTCGGCCAGCAGAGTATTGATGACATGGGTGCCGACACCCGGCACTGACACCAACAGGTCACGCTTCTCACGCCATCGCTAAACGCTTGAGATGAGTTCGTCGATGATGCGGTCCTGCTTATCGATGGCGCTCTTGAGGTATTTCAGGTGATGACGAATATCGGTCTTGGCCAAGATACCTTCAGCAGAAGCATATCGCCGTACGGCCAGTGGCCGAAAGACGATGATGGGCCAACCGCGCTCGGCTGCAGCCAAAACAAAGCCGTGCTCGCGCCGGCCGGTGGCCTCGACGACGATCCCGGCCAGTCGATGGCGCCCGAGCCGACTCAATAAAACCCGTATGCCGGCCAGATCATTGGCCACAGTAAAGTGTGGCGCTCGCTCACGGGTAAAGACGTCGAACTGTTGCTTCCCGACATCGACGCCGACATTGACACCTGCTTCTCGTTGCATGGACATTGTCGGGACACCTCGCCCTTGCTAGATTCGGGCTCATGGACCCATTCGACTGTTCGAGACAGAAAATGAATCAATGCGGTGCCGCGCGCTGCGTAACACTCTCGGCACTGCTGGGGCCCACAATCGATCGGGCTACCGCACTGACAACCTGGTGCAACAGGTTGTGGGCCCGCCTTATCGCTTGGAGTGCTTGTTAGAGAACATACAAGCCAACGGAGCGGACACCTCCGTGCTGCGCACTTCGGTGGCACTCATCGGCGCGGTAGGCGCACTAGTGCAGTTCCGGCACAGGGCCTGCAGATTTTAAGACCGTTGTCTCTCGACAAAAAAAGCTGCAAAGGCTCAACATGCACTGTGCCGAAACCACGACGAAGATATAAGCGATGTCCCTGCATCGAAATCTGTCAAGGAGATCGGAATGTATTGTCGCGACGTTGTGATCGTAGGGGGTGGCGTGGGCGGTTGCGCGCTAGGGGCGAATCTCGCGGCCGCCGGACTCAACGTGATAGTGCTTGAGCGGGAGATGATATTCGTTGACCGTATCCGCGGTGAATGGGTAACACCCTGGGGCACACAGGAATGCCTACGCCTCGGACTGCACCAGGTTCTAGTCGACGCGGGCGCAAACGCAATTGCGCGTTTCGTCGGTTACGACGAATTCATCCCGCCAACTGCTGCGGAGGCGGCAACTGTAAATTTTGCTGAGCTCTTTTCGAATTGGCCCTTGCCCCTATGCATGGAACATGTCGTCATGCAGAACACCTTGCTTAATCATGCCCGTGTGTGTGGAGCGCACATAGTGCGTGGCGTAACTGACGTTCGGGTCACTGCTGGTCCGTCACCGCACGTGTGGTATCTTGGGCCCGAAGGGGAGGCGGAGGTCTCCACTCGCCTCATCGTTGGCGCAGACGGTCGAACGTCAACGGTTCGGCGGCAACTTGGTCTGACGCTGGACGAGGATCCGGTCGACCACCTTATGTCTGGCCTCCTGATCGATAACGCATACGATTGGCCCGACGACACGATCGCGATCGGCAAAGTGGGCGAGGTCTCGTACTTCGTCTTTCCGCAAGGTTCAGGGCGCGTTCGAGCCTATGTTGATTACGATATCTCGCAGCGCGGCCAGTACACAGGCGAGAGCGGGGCAAAGCGGCTTATTTGCGCCCTTATGCACGAGAGCATTAAGGACGGTCGGTCGTTCCACAACGCAATCCCGGCCGGCCCCTGTCGAGCGTTTCCCAGTCAGGATGCCAAGGTGGACACACCGTGCGTCTCGGGCGCCGTACTAATCGGAGACGCCGCTGGCTACTCGGACCCGATCTGGGGGCAAGGTCTATCCTCGACCTTTCGAGATGTCCGCATCGTGCGCGACCAGCTTCTCGCGTCGAACGTGTGGACGATGGAAACATTTGCCCCCTACGTAAGCGAGCGCCGCGAACGCCAGCGTCGTTTGCGATGGGAGACACGTTACGCTACTGCATTGTATGGCCGGTTTGACCCCGACTCGCTTGCTGCGAGGGAGCGGGCGCTCGGCCGGATGGCGCGAGACCAGAAATTTCATGGTTACGTCGTCGCAGGGATGGCGGGCCCAGACCGCGCGCCTGATGAAGTATTTACGCAAGGCTACTTTGAGAGCCTGTTCGGGCTCGCCGTTGCACGCTAAGTCGAGTCGGGAAGTGAGACAAGTAGCAGCATACTTGTGATGGATGCCGAGGAACGGTCTAGCATCCCGAATGTGTCGCGACGGGCTGAATTTTGGCACTACGCATCGGTAGCGACATCCGCCCATCCAGCCATTTGAGCGGACACCTCCGCGCTGTGCACTCCAGCGCCACTCTCAAGCGCCTTAGGCGTCACGAAAATTCTTACACCAAGGGAACCAGCTTGAATACAGAACTCACCGACCGACAACAACGAGAACTCGACTACCATCAAGAGCACGCGAAGCTCCACAGGTCGATCCTATCCGCGCCGTTCTCTTGGGACGTACTGCATTGTCCCGAGAGACGGTGGTGGAATGCATATTGGGCTATGTACGCGTATCTGGTGAGCTGCGAGCTAAAAGACAAACGAGCACTCGTGGTCGGTTGTGGCTTTGGTGATGATGCGCTGCGCCTCGCAAAGCTGGGGGCGAAAGTAAATGCGTTTGACCTCAGTCCCGGCCATCTTGAAATCGCAAGAGCACTCGCATCTCGTGAGAGACTTGAAATACCGTTTGACGAAATGCCGGCCGAGAGAATGGCATATGCCGACAACACATTCGACTACATTCTCGCCAGGGATATCCTTCATCACGTCGATATTCCAAAAACCATGCAAGAGATTGTTCGTGTCGCTAAGCCTGGCGCGGTGTTCGTGGTTAATGAGATCTACTCGCACACGATTGCCGACAAGATCAGGCACTCCACTCTCGTCGAAAAAGTGCTCTACCCAAAATTGCAACGCATTATTTATGGAACGGACAGCCCGTACATCACCGAAGATGAAAGAAAGCTCAATGAGCGTGACCTTGCACAGATAATGATGTCTATCGAGCGACCGCTATTTACAAAGTATTTTAACCTTTACGTCACGCGGGTAATTCCCGATCGGTTCGAAAAACTCGCGATAGCGGATCGCCTATCGTTACGTGTTCTCCACCCGATTGCCCATTTTCTCGCGGGGCGCGTGCTGTTTAGCGCTCGAATCGTTAAAGCTACCAGGCGTGACGGTTAGCGGCGCTTGAAGCCCACTGTCAAGTGCAACACCCATAGGGCCGAGCAAAAAATACGTCGTTGGGTGGTTTGAATCCGATCCGATGACGCAGTTGGCCGTTTAACTTCCGAGCAATCTGATACCGGATCATCGTTGGCGCGTAGCGCGTCGCGCAATCGACGGTCGGCTGTCCAATGCTCGAACACCCATAGCAAGCGTGAACTTGGCAGCGAGGGATCTATTGCGATGGCGCCTGCCTCCCGACTAAGGTCGTGCGGTACATAGAAGGGCCGGAACCAAAGATCGCTATAGAGCGCGTCGCTCATGAGACTGGTTCAGCGTTCGTTCGGCGCCAACGGCGGTTTGAGGCCAAACGAAATGCTTAGCTAGCTGTCTGCTGATGGCCGGCAGGAGCAGCATGTTGCAGCCCCAATTTGACGCCGCAAACACACGACGGAACAGTCACTCGGTATTAATGCGCCGAACCTGTGCTTCGTCGTCGTGGGCCCTTAGAGTCCGACCGCCGTATAGCGAGCAGTCCGAGAAAGGTCGCTGATATGAAGTTGTAGACCGAAAGTCGGACGATCACCTGATGAGCGGATTCAGTGCACTCGGCTTGAGGTGCATCGCTAGGCAAAGCGTCAGGAGCGCCAGCGTGTCTGGAACTGGCATAGATGAGACCAGCTGTGCTCAGGCCGATGTACAGAACGAATCCCCATACAGCTAGCTTCCGTGTCCAGCTGTCTTTTGCGATATAGAGTAGGGCTGCCCCCACCATGCACAGGGCCAGCATTCCGACAGTGAACCAAGGCGATGAGCTCAACACGCCGCGAATTTTCCGTGTCGGTTGCATTGCGGCTCGCGGCGTGGCTTGCGACCCATAGACTCCACTGCCGCACACCAGCAGAGCGTGCTTAACTTCGCTTCCTCTTCCATGAATTTACCTAGCCTTTATCCAAGTGCTAGCCGCTTTTGTACGACCTTTTGTAGGCCACCACAACACCATTTCGATTCGCAAGGGCACGCGAGCTCGTCGTTGCGGAGCTGTCGAAGTGAAGGCCGCCCGATTTAGCGTTGATTGTTAGGTCTAAGCAATCTCAATTCCGGCTAGTCTAGATGAGTCCAGCGACGCGCAATCAATCCGTGGTTCAGCGTGGAAGTCGGCGTCGCGCCGGGGGAGGTTTGACAATAGGTCCGTAGGCCCAGTGGTGCTCTCTCTCAGCCTAGTTGTTACCATTAATCGTGCTGCGTCGTGATCGGAATCGTTTGCAGAACTGGCCCGGCGCTGCCAATTTCTACTTACGGGATCGCTAGACGGGTGGTGACGACCTGGGGGCGGCCACAACACTCTACGGAGTGCCGTCTTCCACCGATCACCACAACCGACAGCAGGTCAATGGTCATGCCGCAAGCTTATGGAGTTTGCCCCTAACTCTCCTGCGTCTTTGAATAACCGAGCAGCCCACGGCGCTCACTGCGAAGGTGCCGAAATGAAAATTGACCAACAGCTCTACGAAGATGTTATATCGCTAGCGACAGCGCTGACCACGGCGGTGGAAAATGACAACGACAAGGATTATTTCTATCAGTACTCGCAATTAGAGAAGCTTTGCGAGCAGGCGCGCAAAGCTAATACAGCCCATCCGTTTTTGCTGGAGTCGCTCGGCGACTTTACGCTCATCGATGAAGAAGCGATCGATATTTACCAAGAAGCGCTGGACCTCGTCGAGAAGCTCGAACTGCCGGAATACTGCGCTTCTCTTCAGCTTGCGATCGCGGAGCGCTACCGCGAGCTGGGGGATTTGGAAGCTGCCTTTAGCTATGCCAGCGAGGCGCGGAAGAATCTGACAGATACCTCCGAGCAAGGTCTGCGGGAGGAGCTTGTGGAGTTCATGCAGAGTCTGCCCGACTGAATTCTGATCCGATAGTCGGCGGCGCTAACCCAGGTTGCGCTATCAAAGCTATCTTTACGCGGCATTGGTGCAGGGCAAAGTGCAAGACCCGCAGGTTACCAAGACCGTCTACGATAAGTATCCAGCGGTGCTGGATAGGTCCGTCGCGTTTTATCTGCAAACAGTCGCTTCAATCTTGCAGGAATACGCGCTGCTGCCAGGTGCGCTAGCCTGGCGTGGCAGACCCGTTGAGCCTCTTGCTATGCGACGTATGGTGCAACTGACTGTCGAAGGGAAAAGGACGACATCGGTTGGGTCGGTCAGACATTGGCCGCGCAGGCGCTGTGTTCGGGATTGTTTCCCAATCGCACGTGTCATCACCTGCACGCCGCGGTCAGACACTAGGGTGTATGCCGTGGACGGCGTTGGCAGAGTCAGATCTATGCCCTACTGCGCAACGGGATCCTCGCAAACGACTAAACTGCCCGCACTTCAAGCGCCGCTTCGTTGACGTCCCGTGCGGCGAGCGGGTTTTGCACTTGGCAGCGATGGCGGCGGGCGTTATGGTCTGCGCGCCTGTCGGGCTTTGCGCCGCGTCTTCACTTTCGTGACAGGCGCTGGCGCGCCGAGTTCGTCAACGCGTGGAGGGCCGAGTGCCTATGAATCGACAGATGGTATTGCGCCGCGCCCTTATGGTCTCGGCCGGCTTCAACCTGTTGGCCGCCTTCTTGTTTGCCTTTCCCGCCTCGTTCGCCGGCCAATTGGCGGGATTGCCAGCCGAAGTGCCGCTTGTTTACCGTGCTATGACGGCACTGTTTGTGCTGTTGTTTGGCGCTGCCTACGCTTGGCTTGCTGGGCAGGATGTGGTCGATCGCGCATTTGTGATCTTCGGCGCGATCGGCAAAATCAGCGCCTTTGTTCTGGTCGTACTGTTGTGGCGCTTGGGAGCGGCCGGTGGCATAGGGGTGTTGCTCGCAAGCGGCGATGTGGTGTTCGCCGCAGTGTTTCTATGGTGCGTAGGTGGCACACGGGGCATGGCTTCTAGCCGCGACAAGGCTACCCGCCTGCGTAGTTAAGTGGCGTCGGAAGGTGAGGGTAGCGTTGCGCTATGACGGAAATCGCTTGCATCAAGCTCAGTGTCGCGTGCGTTGGGCTTGCCGTTGTGCGTGAGAGCGCTGCACCGTGGAGCGCTTGCCGCCCGCTATGCAGGCGGCGGGTATCGCCCTCGAATAGCGCTTGTCGGATCTTTAACCCATGAAAGCCAGGAATATCGGCAGCCGCTTGCTGAGCATCGCTGGCCTCATAGCATTGGCCTATTTTTTTGGCCAGGACCACCTTTCTCCCCATACGCACTCGGCCACGGCAAGTGCTGTCGGCAACGCTGATCGCAGCGTGGAGACCGCTATTGCGGCCCACGCGAGCAATGTCGCCATCCACGGTGAGGGCACGGTGGTCAAACTACTGCCCGACGATCAACGAGGTAGTCGTCATCAGCGCTTTCTGTTGCGGCTGGCGTCCGGTGCCACACTGCTGGTGGCACACAATATCGATCTCGCGCCCCGTCTGGACACGCTACGCAGCGGTGATTCGCTGCGCTTTGCCGGTGAATATGTCTGGAACGAACGCGGTGGTGTGTTGCATTGGACCCATCATGATCCGGCGGGTCATCATCCTGGTGGGTGGCTGGAGTTGGCGGGTCGCCGTTATCAATAAAAAGAGCGGCGCTGGGTGCGGCCAGCGTTACGAGGAGCGTATTCGTGAAAGCTTTAGTTCCGGTTGAGTTCGAGCTGCGTGATCTGCGCCTGGTTCCCCTGACAGAAGATCATGCCGCAGGTCTTACCGCCGCCGCCCGCGACGGCCGACTCTGGGAACTCTGGTATACCTCGGTGCCGACTCCCGAGCAGGTAATGGACTATATCGCCACTGCATTGGCCGGCCAGGCGGCCGGAGATATGCTGCCATGGGTGGTTTGCGACGGCCGCAGTGGCGCGATCATCGGCAGCACCCGCTACCACGATATCGTGCCGGCCGTGTCCCGCGTCGAGATCGGATATACCTGGTATGGCGCCCGTTGGCAGCGCAGTCAGGTGAATACGGTGTGTAAATTGCTCTTGCTTGGTCATGCCTTCGAGACGCTGGGCTGCGCCGTGGTCGGGCTGCGTACGGACAACTTTAATCTGCGCTCCCAGCGCGCCATCGAAGCGCTGGGTGCAAAACGTGACGGCATATTGCGCCACCACGCGCTGCGCCGCGACGGCAGCGTACGGGACAGTGTCATGTACAGCATCCTCGCCAGTGAGTGGCCTGATGTGAAACGCCACCTCGAGCTGCGCCTTGCGCGCCATGATGCCAGTGGCGCCTGATCGTGCGGGAGCTACATTGATCACAACATTGATCAGAATCGTGATCACCTTGGGCGCTACGCTGTGGTTGGCTCCGATCCCGCTTCTCGCCCAGTCCGCCATCAGCGGTTTGGGTTATGGATCGGTTGCCGCCGCACGTGCGGCATTGGCCAAAAAGCCGGCGGTGCAAACCATCGAACAAGCGGGGTGGACGATTATTACCGACCAGCATGATAACGATTTCACCACCTGGACTTTTGCGCCCCGCGCCCACGCCGCCTATCCAAGTGTCGTGCGCCGCGACATCGTATTCAAAAACGGCAACCCAACGCTCATCACGCGCTTGTTTTGCGAAGCGCAGCCCAGTACCTGCGACGCCCTCTATCGCAGCTTGCAGGCGCGGATCGCCCGTTGCACTGGTAACTGCACCACGCTGCTGCCATGAGGTAAGCGCTGCGCGAAGGTGCTTGCCTGTGCGGCGCGTTACGCTACGCGCTGTCTGGTGCGATCATCGGCGCAGCTATTGCGGCAGGTGCTTTGTTAGCAACGACGCGCTGCCACGTTATTCGCACGACGAAGCGGACACCCACGACACGCCCAAAAATTCTACCGTCGGGTTTAAGCTTGTCGCATCCAATCGAAAATGTTCTGCTGCGATGGGAGTGTTTCAGTCATGTCTAACCCTCAGTTTCTGCTCCATGTTGATTCCCACCATACCAGCCCCTATGCCATGTCGGCCTATGTGGCATTGGTCGAAAAAGCGGTGCCCTTCGAATTACGTCTCATCGATGTATACAGCGAGGAACTGCGCACGGGCGATTACGCGCAGCGCTCCCTGACCTGCCGTGTGCCGATGTTGAGTCACGGCGATTACCACTTGAGTGAATCATCAGCCATCGCCGAATACCTCGATGATCTGCTGCCACCACCCGGTTATCGCGCGCTCTATCCCAGCCAGGTTCGCGAACGCGCCCGCGCGCGGCAGCTACAGGCCTGGTTGCGTAGCGATCTGATGGCGTTACGGGAAGCGCGACCAACCACGTCGGTGTTTGGCACGCCCCTGACCACAGACTTACCGGCGGCTGCGGAGCAGGACGCTCTGCGCCTGTGTCGTGTGGCCGAACAATTGCTCACCCGCGAGGCGGCCACGCTGTTTGGCGAGTGGTCCATTGCCGATACCGATCTGGCGCTCATGTTGCAGCGGCTGTTGAACAACGGTCATGCCGTGCCGGAACGCCTTGCCACCTATGTGCGTGGCCAGTGGCAGCGGCCTTCGGTCCAGGCTTGGCTGGCGCTACCGCGCTGAGTGAGTCCCTGTGTCACGCGGCCATGGGGCTGCCCAGTGCTTTGCGTCACGGGGAGCGCAGCCTACACTGCCGCGCAGGCGGCACGCCGTGCCGCACAACACGGGGAGAGATCATGGACCAGGTCGACTACATCGCCATTTCCCACAACTACGCCATCTACGCACGGGCGCTCGATGAGAAGCGCTTCGAATATCTAGAGCAGGTGTTTGCGCCCACGGCTGCGCTCCACTACGAAGTCTCGGGTCATGTTTTTGACTGCACCGGTGCCGAAGCGGCGAATGCCTTCAGTCGCTTTCTCGATCTGTGTTACTGGACCAACCATGTCATCGCCAGTCCCATGATCGAAGTGCGAGGCAAGAGTGCCCACGGCAGTGCGCGGGTGATCGCCACCCATCTGCAACGTCTGCCGGAAGGCACGATGACGCGCTGGGAAGTGCGTGGCTCCTACCACGATACATTCGCCATGACGCCGGCCGGCTGGCGCATTGTGCGTCGCCACTGTGTGTGTATGGACAGCGTCGGAGAATTTCGCAGCGAGGGGGTGGAGCGATTCCCGGCCCTGGCATGGAGTCAGGCCGCCGCCCTTGCCTGACGCGTCGAGCACCGACGATAGGATCACGTTTTACCCGGGATCGCGACAAAACCCACGAGACACACCATGTCCACACCTCGCCCACAAGCCGAAGGCATCAAACAACTCGAGAACCAACGGGTCATCGTTACCGAATGGCGTTTTGCACCCGGTGCCGAGACCGGCTGGCATATCCATGGTCATGACTACGTCGTGGTCCCCCTCACCACCGGCACCTTGCGCCTCGAAACCCATGCAGGCGATCAGACCGCGCAACTTGAGCTGGGTGTGTCCTATTCGCGCCCCGCAGGTGTTGAGCACAACGTCATTAACGCCAATGACTATTTCCTGTCGTTCATCGAAGTTGAATTGAAGCCCTGAGGAGGGATGTCCGATGGCAGGCTTGCTTAGGCCTGCCGCCTCGGTTAGCTTCCGTTTCTGCGTCGCGGCACACTCGCCGCATCATCGTCTACGGGAGCAAATACCATGAGCGCGCAATTGAACAGCGTACCGGCCGAATTCAACAGCGCCGTCATCGTCGACCACTACGATCTGGCTTTCGATCCAGGTGACAAACTCAATGGCAGTCTTTACCTGTGCACTGCGCGCGGCACAGCCGGGAACCCGGCCGAGAGTTGGATTACGGCCTTGCGTAGCGCCGGCTTGTGGTCCGACACGCCGCACAAGAGCGTGCCGGACGAACAGCGCCAGGCCTACAAAGACGGTTTGATCTTCGTCGCTGCCATCGCCTATCGGGCGGGTCCGGAACACATCGTCATCGCGCGTTTTGATCATCCGAAGTTTCCGTCGGATACGCGCCGTTGGGAGGCGTGGGTGGACTTCCTAGACGCACGGCATGAGCGTAGCCGCTGAGGGCCTGCGCGGCAGTTGCCTGTGCGGCGCAGTGGCTTTTGTGCTGACTACGCCGCCGCTGGCGATGGGGATGTGCCATTGCGGCATGTGTCGCAAGCACCACGGCAGTGCCTTTGCGACTTTTGTGCAGATCAGGCGTGAGGGCTTTCAGCTGTTAGAGGGTGTAGAGGCGGTCCGTGTTTACGCTTCGTCGCCCGGTGTAGAGCGGCACTTCTGTTCGGGCTGCGGCGCCAAGCTGCTGTTTGCCACGCACGATCACCCGGATCGTTTGTGGGTGGCGGCCGGTGTCCTCGACGATACGCCCAATCTTCGCCCGGAATACCATGTTTTTGTCGCCTCCAAGGCGCCATGGTTCACCATCCACGACCAGCTGCCGCAGCATGCAACCTATCGGGCTGAAGCGCCGAATAGCGGGGCGTAAAGATGTGGATGTGCAGACCACGCACAAAATCGCGCGCGTGAGCGCCATGTTCTTTGCATGTGGCATGTTCAGCGCCTGCACTACCGCGGGCTGGCAACGTTGGTTCTACGACATCGGCGACCAGTATGCGTGCCAGCGTAGCGGTGCTCATCAACGTGATGCACAGGCCCGTGCCGCGCAATGCGCCGTTGCCAACCACCCCGACCGCACACGCTTCGAGGACTACCAGGCAGCGCGCGAGCAAACCGCCACGGCGGATAAATGAAGCCCCGCTTCAGCCGGCGGTGGCATGGGCTTGGCTTGCTCGGTCTGTTGGTCGCTTGTGGCGAAGCCCCTGAACAAATCCTCAGTGAATTCCCCGCCCCCGATGGTGACTACCAACTGCGTCTGACCCTGGTCGCGGCCGCCAGCGCCAGTGCGCCCCACCAGTTAAAGCTTTACCTCGTGCCGCGCGGCATGGCGGTCAGCACGCCGGTGGTCAGCACGGAACTCGCCAACGATGGCACGCCATTCTCCGGCGATCAGGTAGGCTTGACCTGGATCACCCAGCGCACCGTGCTCATGTGCATGAAGCCCCGTACACAGTCCCACCACGGCATACGTGTGGAATTATCCGAGCCGCCGCGTGTCGAGAAGGTGTCCAGATGTTAGGGCGGCTGCGTCCTCGTGGCGGATAAGGGAGAACGGGATCATGCCGACATCGCGAGCGCGAACTGTGAAAAAGAATGTGCAAGCGGACGCCGCGGAAGACAGCGGCCGCAATGCGCGCGTATGGGCGGTGGTATCGGCCATTCCCAGCGGCAAGGTCGCCACCTACAAGCAGGTCGCGGCACTGGCCTATATCGAAGGTCCGAGCGGTGCCCGTCAGGTCGGTTACGCGCTCGCTGCGCTGAAGGATGGCACCGCGGTGCCTTGGCATCGGGTGGTCAATGTCAAAGGCACCGTAAGCCCACGCGGCGATCGCGACTGGTCGAACGAACAACACGACCGCCTGGCCTTGGAGGGTATTGAATTTGATGCGCTGGGTCGCATCGACCTGCAGCGTTTTGAGTGGCACTACGATGACTGATCCCCAGGCTCCAAGCACGACCCGGCGCGCAGCGCTGCCGACCTATGGGCTGGTGCTGGTACTCGGCGCGTGGGCGATGACCATGATGGTGACAAATCGTACGCCGGCGCCCGTGCGTTGTGAGCAGCCACTGTTACCGGACGCCGATACGGTGGTCATGCTGAGCGCCTCATGGTGTGGTTACTGCCGTGCCGCCCGCCGGTTTCTCCATAGCGAACAAATCAAACATTGTGAGTACGACATCGAAACCGATGCCGAAGGCCGACGTCGTTACGCCGCGCTGCCGTTCAAAGCGATTCCGATTTTGAGCCTGGGGAAAGAAACCTTTGTTGGTTTCGAGCGCGAGCAACTGGAACAGGCGCTGGTGGCAAGGGGATTGCGTAAGCCGGACCTATAAAGTGCGGACGATTTCCCCAGCACGGCTTAATCGCTGAATACCACCGTGCGCGCTTCGAAGACCGGGCCGTCAACACACACGCGCTTCATTGCCGCACCACTTGGTGTTTCGATTTTGACCGTGCAGCCGGCACAGCCACCCACTGCGCAGGCCATGTATTCTTCCAACGAGATCTGACAGGGCAGCTCGAACTCGGCCGCGAGTTTTGCCAACGCGCGCAGCATCGGGGTCGGGCCACAGGCGAAGATCTCGATGTCATCGCGTGGCACGCCGCTGGTGGTGATCCACTGGCGCGCAAGGTCGGTCACATACCCTTCGTAGCAGCCGGGAAAACCGGCCAGACTGGCTAAACGCGAGGCGATATGCCAGTCCTCCAGCAGGGGCATCGCTGCGATCACATCGGCAGGCAGACCGGGCACCATCAGGGTTGACGGTCGAGCCCGAAACGGAAATGGAACTTCCGACCCCATCAATACCAGCGCTTGCGTGGCGCTGCCTTGTGCGCGCATGTGTTCGGCCAGAAACAGCATCGGCGGAATGCCGACGCCGCCGCCAATCAACAGTGGACGCGGGCGATAGTCCTTGAGTTTGAAGGGCTGGCCGATCGGGCCGAGCACGCTCAGCTGCTCACCCACGGTGCGCGAGGCGAGCAAACCGGTGCCATAACCGTGGGCCTTGTACAGCACGTCCAGCCAGCCTTCACGGGGCGAGGCGCGCATCACGGACATCGGGCGCCGCATCGGCAGTTCATGATCGCAGCGCAGATGCACGAAGCTGCCCGGCAAGCACTGCGCAGCGAGCGCCGGGCAGTCCAGTCGCAGATAGTGCTGCGCACCTTCGAAGTGTTCAACCGCAGCGATGGTGGCATCGGCGAGTTGAATGGTGCCGCGATGGGGGCGGGCGTGGTCGTTCACTTCAGCCCTTCCGTTCGTACACGATGCGGCCACCAACCAGGGTCGCGAGCACACGACCACGCAGCGTGCGTCCAAGCAACGGGGTGTTCTTACCACGACTGAGCATGGTGTCGGCCGTCAGCTGCCAGGTCTCGCTGGGATTAAAAATACAGATATCGGCGACTTCGCCGGCGGCCAGGCTGGCGGGCGCATTGCCGATCACTCGCGCCGGTTGTACTGCGGCGGCGTCGATGGCGCGCATCAGATCCAGCGTGCCGGCTTCGACCAGGCTCAACATCAGGGGCAGAAAACTATCGAGGCCCGAGATGCCAGCAGCCGTGGCACCAAATGGGCCGGCTTTGGCATCGGCATCGTGGGGTTCGTGATGGGTGCTCAGCACCTCGACTTGACCTTCGGCCAGGCCGCGTACCAGGCGTGTGCGATCGCGACGTGTGCGCAGCGGTGGGCGCACATGAAAGTGTCCATCAAACCGCGCGATGTCTTCGTCGCTCAGGGTCAGATGGGCAATACCAACGCTGGCGCTCACATCGAGGCCGGCCTTGCGCGCGTTATTCACATATTTGATTGAGCGGCCACATGTCAGGGTGCGGAAGTGGGCGCGCGCGCCACTGTCTTCGAGCAGCACCAGGTCACGACCGAGGCCGATCAATTCCGCTGCAGCTGGAATACCCGCCAGCCCCAGGCGGGTGCTGACCGCGCCTTCGTTCATACAGCCCTGGGCTGCCAGCCAGGGATCTTCTGCGTCGAGGAACACCGTGAGGTCGAGCGTCGCTGCGTAGGCCAGCGCGTTTTTTAAGACATTGCTGTCGTGGATCGCGTGACCGGCATTAGCCACGCCTACGCAGCCAATTTCTTTCAGCGCGGCCATTTCGGCCAGTACCGAGCCGCCGAGGTCCTGGGTCAAAGCACCGATACAACGCACCCGAGCACCACGTACACCGCGTGCCCGTTGATTGACCAGTTCCACCACGGCTGGCGTGTCGATCACCGGGTTGGTATCGGGCATGCAGCACACCGTGGTGAAACCAGCGGCTGCCGCCGCTTCAAGTTCGCTGGCGATAGTGGCCTTATGCTCAGCGCCCGGTTCGCGCAGCCGCGCGCCAACCTCGGTAAAACCCGGACACACTATCGCGCCCCGTGCGTCGATCACCCGTGCGGGCTTAAAACCTGCGGGTGTGCGCCCGAGCGCGACGATGGTGCCGCCGTCAATGAAGACATCGACAACTTCGTCGCGTTTGGTGACGGGGTTTATGACGCGACCGCCGCTGATGGAAATCTTCATGTCGATTGCGCCGCCGTGCCCATCACCATCGACATCACGGCCATGCGTACCGCAATGCCATGGGTGACTTGCTGCAGGATCACCGACTGTTTGCCATCGGCCACCGCCGAATCGATCTCAACACCCCGATTGATAGGCCCCGGATGCATGACAATCGCATCGGGTTTGGCGCGCTTCAGCCGCGCTGGTGTGAGACCGAAGGTGTGAAAATATTCGTGCCCGCTGGGCAACAGTGCACTTTGCATGCGCTCCTGTTGTAAACGCAGCATCATCACCACATCGACACCCTCCAGGCCACTTTCGAGGGTGTGATGAACTTCGACGCCGAGTGCTTCGATGCCACGGGGCAGCAGGGTTTTGGGCCCCACTACGCGGATTTCCGGCACGCCGAGGGTAGTCAGCGCGTGGATTTCCGAGCGCGCAACCCGTGAGTGGGCAACATCACCGACAATCGCCACCTTGAGGTTGGTGAAGTCGCGTTTGCAGCGTCGAATGGTGATCATATCGAGCATGGCCTGGGTCGGGTGCGCATGGCGACCATCGCCGGCATTGATCACACTCACTTCGGCGCCAACCTGGCGGGCAATGAATTCCGGTGCGCCGCTTTCATGGTGCCGCACCACGAACATATCGGTCTGCATGGCTTCCAGCGTGCGCAGTGTATCGGCCAGGGACTCACCTTTTTTGGCGGCGCTGGCCTCGATATTAAGGTTCATGACGTCGGCCGACAGACGTTTGGCGGCGAGTTCGAAGGTGGTGCGGGTGCGGGTGCTGGGCTCAAAGAACAGATTGACGACCGTCTTGCCACGCAACAGCGGGACTTTTTTCACCGCGCGATCACCGACCACGGTAAAGCGCTCGGCGTTATCGAGAATTGCGGTGAGCAGGCTCTTCGGCAGATGTTCGATGGTCAGGAAGTGCTTCAAGCGTCCCTGGCTATCGAGTTGAATGTTGTCGTTCACCATCGCTGCGTGGTGCTGACTGAGCGCACGCAGGCGCGTGTTTTATCGATCATCGGTGCGCCGGGCGTGCGGCAGCATTCGCTGGTCATGACTTGGTCGCGCCAATTTCGAGTCGCAGGGGATCGGGTCCAAGCAGCTTAACATGTTGGCCTGGCGCGAGGGTGGTACGCGCACCATAGACATTGGCGTCGATCGGCAGCTCACGCCCGCCGCGATCAATGAGCACGATCAGATTGATCGAACGCGGTCGGCCATAGTCAAAAATCTCATTCATCGCCGCGCGTATGGTGCGCCCGGTGTAGAGAATGTCATCGACCAGCAGCAAATGACGATCGTTGACATCAAAGGGCAACTGCGAGGGTTCCACCGTCGGGTGCATGCCGATACGGCTGAAGTCGTCGCGATAAAAAGCGATATTGAGTTCGCCTATCGGTCCCGGCAGCTTGAGCTTTTTCTGCAAGCGCTGTGCGAGCCACACCCCGCCAGTGCGGATACCGACCAGCGCGGGTTTATCCAGGCCCTGGTCCTGGATGCGTTTTTTCAGGCGTGCGGCGATATCGGCGATCAGCGTGTCGACATCGAGTTGTTCGAGTTCATGCATAAGGTTCAGCGTTGCGGCCGGCGCCGCCCGATCGGATTAGGTCAGGACTGTGGGGAATGTGTCAGCGAGCCCCTGCCCGCTGCATCCTGCGGCGCTCGTCAGCAACCGGCCAGCCATGTTTCGACGATGAGACGCGCCGCGACGGCGTCGATTCCGAGACGACTGGCAACCGGGTCCCCGGCCGCAGCATACGACGACAAACGTTCATCGACAAACGCCACCGGTAGTTGAAATCGACCGCTGAGACGCCGTGCAAAGCGCGTGATGGGCGCCGCATTTGGATGCACTTCACCAGTATCGCGAGTGGGCAGGCCAAGCACCAACTGGCTAGGTTTCCACTCGGTGACCAGCTGCGTGATAGCCGGCCAATCGATCTGACCGTTACGCACCTGTAAGGTGACCAGTGCCTGGGCGGTGCGCGTGACGGTCTGGCCGACAGCCACACCGATCCGGCGTTCGCCATAGTCAAAGCCCATCACGGTCTGCTCGCTCAAGCGTGGCCGACGTCGTGGGAGATGTAGTGGAGATCGACCCCGAGCAGGGCGGCGGCGCGTTGCCAGCGTTGTTCGGCGGGGATCTTGAATACGATGTCGAGATCAGCCGGGCCAGAGAGCCAGGCGTTTTGTGCGATCTCGGCTTCCAGTTGGCCGGCGCTCCAGCCGGCGTAGCCCAAGGCAACCAGCGTATCGCTGGGGCCCTCACCGCGTGCGATCGCTTCGAGTATGTCGCGCGAAGTGCAGACCGCTACCTCCGCGGTGACGCTGATACTGGATTGCCAGGTCTGGGCCGGTCGATGCAGCACGAAACCACGGTCGGTATGCACGGGTCCGCCGAGATAAACCTGGCGCGCGGCGATGGTGGCGATCGCCGCCTTCACATCGACCTGGCTTAAGACATCACCCAGCGTCATGTCCAGCGCACGATTGACGACAATGCCCATGGCGCCGTCCTCGTTGTGCGCACAGATATAGGTCACCGAGCGCGCAAAGTTTGGATCCTCGAGCTGCGGCATCGCGATCAGGAAGTGATTGGTGAGATTAAAGCTTTGCATGGTTTGCAGTATTCCCGCCGCGAATCGCGCTGACAAGCACACTGGCGCCCGCAGCGCTCAACGTGAGGCGGCGATTTCGCCGCGTTTGTCGAACTTCCAGATCCGTGTGATGTGCAACTCGTCGACTTCCTTACGGATCTCTACCGGTAAAGGATCATAGGGTGCGGCCAGCCCAACGATACGAATGGCGGCGTCATCCAACACGGTTTTACCCGACGAACGCCGCACATTAACGGCTACGACGTTCCCGGCCCTATTCAGCGCAACGTCGAGCATGACCTCGCCATAGATCTGGCGCCGGCGTGCCTCCTCGGGATAATTGAGATTGCCGACCCGTTCGACTTTGGCGCGGAAACCTTCCATATAAGCCGCGTAGCGGTACTCCTTGGTCGCGGCGGAGATATATTTACGACGCGGCTGCTTGGCATGACTCTCGAGTTTTTCCTGCAGCTCGGCTGCGAGGTTGGCGAGGGCAAAAGAATGCACCAGTTGTTGTGCGCCCGGTGGCAGGGTTTGCTGGTCCTGCTGTGGCTGGGGCTCGGGTTGCAGCTCGGGCGGCGCATCGGGCCTAACGTGCGTGGGGCGGGTGCGGCTGAGCGCCGCCAGCGGTAGTTCGCCGCGCTCAGCAACGCGCGTGAGCCGCTCTTTGAACGCCGCGCGGCCATCGCGATTGTGGGCCGGTGCCGGCTGTTCGATCGGCGGTGAGGCTTGGGTCCGCGCCATGGGCGGCGGGGTATTCGCAATCACGGCGATGGGTGCGGGCAACGGTGCTTTGACCGGTGCGCTGGGACGCACATCGTCGGGGGTGTCGCCACCGCCGACCAGATTGGCCTGGGCCAGCAGCTTGGCGTCCTTGACTGCCTGCTGTGAGCGCTCCGCCACCAGGATCACTTCCATGGATTCAAAGCGCGACGGCGCATGGGGCTCAGGTGCGAAGCTCACACCCAACACCACCATGGCGTGTAAGACGATGGCCACCACCACCGTGAGCGCCAGTCGATCGTCGCTGCCAATACCGGCTTTGCGCGTGGCCTGACGCATGACGCGAGCGCTACTGACCATGGCTGAAGCCACCGTCCTGTTCGATGGTGATCGGCTGATCGAGGCGAACCGCGTCGGAGATCCGCGCGCGCTCGGGCCAGATGGGCCCAAAGGGTGCAGCGAGATGCACGATGCGCAGCACTTCTTCGTCGGTGGCCGCAACGTGTGATGACTTGATCACGTGGGCATCGATCAGACTGCCGTCGACACCGATGCTTATGCTGACCGTCACGGTCCCGGCAGGTACCGGGCGCTGAAACAAACCGCCGAAACGTTTGATGCGGTCGCGCACTTCCGCCTTGTAGGTAATCTCCGCAAAGTCGCGGGTATTGGTTTTGATGTGGTGCGTGCGCTCAGCGAGCAACTGGCCGCTGACGGTTTTTTCTTCGATGAGCCCGGCACCGGTGGCAGCGATGGCCATGGAGCGCTCGATCAACTGTGCGGCGTTGGGCAGCAAGGGTTCGGCAGGTGGCGGCGCGCTTGTCGGCGCCACCTTTGCTTCAGCGGGTGCCGCGGGAATCGCCGGTGGAGTAAATTTTGGCGTTGCGGATTTGACCGGCGCGCGATTAATCGGCGCCGGTTTGGGTGCTGCTACGGTGGCGGCCTTGAGCGGCGGTCTCTCCACCGGCGGTGCCGTCAACAGCGGTGGTTCCGCCTGGACCACGGTTGTCGAGCGCGCGTCGACAGCCTTGCGTTCGGACTCCGCACGCGATGCTGCAGGACTGGCCGGGACTAACACCACTTCCATCGCCGCGAAGCGTGATTTGATCGGTGCTTCAACCGGCAGCCGCACGCCCAGCACCACCATGCCATGCATGACCATAGCGATGACCACGGCCAGCACCAGACGGCGGTCGATGGGCGAGTGGTGCTCGAGTAGCGTCACGTTCATGTCAACTCGGCCACGCGTCGGCGGTGCCGCTGAGGGCAGGGCTCAGGCGCGGGCCGTCAGTCGCGCCTCAATCGCCCGCATCAACAGCCCACCGATATCAATATCGTACTGCGCTTCTATCTCGCGCGCGCAGGTTGGACTGGTGACATTGATTTCAGTCAGGCGGTCACCGATCACATCGAGGCCAACAAAGATCAAGCCGCGTTTTTTTAATTCCGGCGCGACCCGCTCAGCGATAGCGCGATCGGAAGCGCTCAAGGGTTGTGGCACACCACGGCCACCGGCGGCGAGATTGCCGCGCAATTCGCCGCTGGCCGGAATGCGTGCCAGTGCGTAGGGCAGCGGCTCGCCGTCGACCACCAGGATGCGCTTGTCGCCTTCGAGGATGGCCGGCAGATAGCGCTGCGCCATGCAATAACGCTGCTCAAGCTCGGTGATGGTTTCGAAGATTACGCTGGCATTGCCATCATCGGGCCGCACGCGGAACACGGACGCACCGCCCATCCCGTCCAGCGGCTTCACGACGATGTCGTGGTGCTCGCGTGCAAAGGCGCGCAGTTCATCCATATTGCGCGTGACCAGCGTGGGTGGACAGACGTCGGCAAACCAGGCGGTGAAGAGTTTCTCGCTGGCATCGCGGATGGAACGCGGATCGTTGACCACCAGCACGCCTTCGGCCTGAGCCCGTTCGAGCATGTAGGTCGCAAACACATACTCCATGTCGAAGGGTGGGTCTTTGCGCATCAGGATGCAGTCGAAATTCGCCAGTGGCTCGGCGACGGTCAGTTGCGGCCCCTCGAAGTCGAACCAGTGCTCGAGGTCTTGGTGTACGGTCAGTGGTCGCGTACGCGCGCAGACGCGACCATCGCGCAGGCTCAAATCAGACATCTCCATGTAACACAGCTCGAAGCCATGCCGTGCAGCCGCGAGCAGCAGTGCGAGTGTGGTGTCTTTTTTGGGTTTGATCCCAGCGATGGGATCCATGATGACGCCTAAACGCCGGGACATGCGCGCACCCTCTGAGCTTGAATTGAACCGCGACACCTTAACACAACCCTCCACACCAGCCGTTGCTGCCCCGTTCGATAGCGGCGACATGCTGTGGCCGTGTGCGCGTTGGCGCCCATGCATAGTAGTTTTTCAGCGAAGCGCTGGTTAGGATTGCCGCCATTCGCACACCGCTGAGTCCAGCCTTGGTCACCTCCCTTACCGCCAGCCAGCGTCCCGCCCATTCCCATGTGCGTATCGCGACGCGCGCCAGCGCGTTGGCGCTTTGGCAGAGCCGCCACGTCGCCGCGCAGATCGAAGCCGCCTGGCCAGGTGTTTCTACCGAGTTACTGCCGATCACCACCAGCGGCGACCGAATTCTTGACCGGCCGCTCGCGGCGATTGGGGGCAAGGGTTTATTCATCAAAGAACTCGAGCAAGCCCTGCTTGCCGGGCAGGCCGATATCGCAGTGCATTCCATGAAGGATGTGCCATGGGAATTGCCGCCCGATTTACACATCGCTGTCATCCTCACGCGAGAAGACGCGCGCGATGTGCTGGTGAGTAAATCCGGCGGGGTCTTGAGTGAGTTGCCGCAGGGCGCCAAGGTCGGCACCTCGAGTCTGCGCCGACGCAGCCAGCTGCTGGCATTGCGACCGGATCTTGAATTACTCGATTTGCGTGGCAACGTACCGACGCGTCTGGGCCGGCTTGAAGGCGGTGATTACGACGCGATCGTGCTGGCAGCGGCGGGCCTGAAGCGCCTTGGTCTGTTCACCCACAACGCCCATACCCTGAGCGTCGAAAACATGTTGCCGGCAGTTGGACAGGGCGCTATCGGGATCGAATGTCGCCGCCACGATGAGGCGATCGAAACGCTGATAGCCCCACTGCATGACGCACACACAGCCCATTGTGTGCGCGCCGAACGCGCCATGAATGCACGGCTGGGTGGTAGTTGCACGGTACCCGTGGCGGGTTATGCGCAAATCGACGGTGCGCACCTGTGGCTGCGCGGTCTGGTTGCCGCGGTCGACGGCGATGACATCGTGCGGCAAACTGCCAGCGGCCCGACGGCCGATGCCGAACACATCGGAGATGCGTTGGGTCAAGCCTTGCTCGATGCAGGAGCGGATCGCATCCTGCGCCAGTTGCACGAACAGAAGTAGAAATCAGATGCAGACAACAGACCGCGCATTGGACGGAGTCTCGGTGTTGGTAACGCGTCCGAGTCCCCAGGCAGAGGGCCTGGCGCGCGCCATCGAAGGTGCTGGTGGTGTGGCCATTCGCGCGCCGATGATCGTCATCAATGGCTTGCACGATGGTTCGGCCGCCGGGGCGGTGGCACGTGATCTGCCTAACTTCGACATCGTTATCTTCGTCAGCCGTAACGCCGCTGAATTCGGCGTGGCCCTGCTCAAGGAAGAAGATCGATCGTTGCATGGCATGACCGTTTTCGCGGTGGGGCTGGGTACCGCGAGTTGTCTGAAATCCTTGGGTGTGAAGAATGTCATTACCCCGGCGAGCGAGTTCAGTTCCGAAGGTCTGCTGCGACTGGATGGCCTTGCGGAGGGGAAGATCAAACACAAACGCATCGTAATCTTCCGCGGTGTTGGTGGTCGCGAATATCTGGCCAAGACGCTCATGCGGCGCGACGCCGCAGTGGAATACTGCGAGTGCTACGAGCGCAGCAAACCGGCCCTGGTGCTGGGCAGTGCTTTGAAAAAACAAGGTGTCAAGGTGCCGGACATCGGCCTTGCAACCAGTATCGAGGTACTCGACAACCTGATCGAGAAGATCGAAGCCGAAGGTATTGATCATTTATTCGACATGCAGATGTTGGTGGTCGGTGCGCGCGTCGGTCAGGAAGTTGAAGCCCGTGGGTTCACTCACCATCCACTGGTGGTCGAGAATCCTTCGGACGACAGTATCCTGAAACGACTTATCCACTGGGCCAACGACGCAGCATGAGCGCAAGTGAACAGCCGGCCAGCCTGCCGCCGACACGGGTGCCAGCGCGTCGTAGTAGCCTGCTTGGGCTGTTGGCCCTGGTCTTAGTCCTGGTCGTGGCCAGCGCGGGCTATTACTGGACACGCTTTGTCGCCGCACCGGACTCCGCAGCCTTGCGCGCACAACTCGAAGAAGCCAATGCCGCGCGCGACGCTATGCAACGACGGCTGGCCGACGCCGACCAACGTCTGCAAAAACTCGAAAGCGCACAGAGCGCGGTCGTGACGGGTGTCGACGAATTACGTCGCACGACCACCGACTTGGAACGCGCGCTGCAAACCGCGGTGGCACAAGACGGCGACAAGTCACCGGACTGGGGCTTGGCTGAATGTGAGTACCTGATACTTGCGGCTACGCAACGCCTGGCACTGGAGCACGACGTGATGACCGCGCAAGCAGCGTTGTTGGCCGCCGACCAGCGTTTGCGCAGTCTCGATCACCCCACTGTTACGGCCGTGCGCGAAAAGCTGGCCTTGGATCTGCAAGCCTTGGCGGCAGTGCCGGTACCGGATATCGAAGGCTTGTCGTTGAAGTTTGCCGCCCAGATCCGCAAGCTTGAGCACCTGCATACCAAGCCTATCGCCGAGGTTGATACCTCCTTCAGCCATTCCCGCCAGGCGCCGGTCTCGTCGCACACCTGGCGCGGCGCTCTGCGCGCGATGTGGGACGATATCTTGAGCCTGGTTGAGATTGAAGACGAACAATTACCTGACGGCGTGCTGTTCGATCCCAAGCTGCGCGCTGTTCTCGAACAGAATCTGAAACTCGAACTGTCCAGTGCGCGACTGTCGCTTCTGCAAAGGGATACCACCAACTATCGGGTCGCGATAGAAATCGTGCAGCAAGCGCTGGAGCGGTATTTTGATCCGCAGGACGCGGCGGTGAAATCTTTGAGCGAAATGCTGAAGGACGCACGCAGCGTTGAGCTTGCGCCGGCCTTGCCCGATATCAGCGGGAGTCTGGATGCGGTCCGTACGGCGCGCGCAGCGCTGGCTGCACCGCCGCTGTCACCGCCGCCGCCGCCCCTTTCGCCCTTGTCGCCACTGTCTCCACAACCGCTCCCCGAGCTGCCTGCCCAGCCGTGATAGTTCGGATTGTTCTCATCGCGCTCCTGGCCCTGGTGGCGGCGGTGGCTGTTGGTCATTTCATCGCAATCGATCCCGGTTTTATCGTTATCGGAATCGGCGGTAAGGTTTTGCGTACCACGTTTGCGTTTTTTGTGATCGTGGTCGTGGCGGCGATGTTAGTGCTGTATGTGGTTATGCGTGCGCTTGCCCACCTATTGGCTTTGCGCGGACGCTTAGGGCGCTGGTCTGGTGACTATCGTCGACGTCGCGCCTACCGCTCACTGGCCGATGGTCTGCTCGCCCGCGCGGCTGGCGACCACGCACGGGCCGAGCGTTTGTTCAGTCTTGGTGCCGACGACAATGCGCAACCCGAAGCGCACTATCTGGCCGCCGCCGAGGCGGCCCAGGCTATGCATGCCAACGGTCGTCGCGATAACTATCTGCGTCTCGCCCGCGATCTGAAACCGGACGCCGTACCGGCACTCGAAATGCAACGGGCCGCATGGTTGCTCGATCAGGATCACATCGACGAAGCGGCCGCCTTGATCGATACGCTGAGCGCAACTCAGGTGGTGAGCCCGTCGTTGCTGCGTTTGCGTTTGCGCCTGCTCGAACGACGCCACGACATGGTCGGCATGCTGCAATTGATCCCGGCCTTGCGTCGCGATCGGGTCATGAGCCACGACGAGGCTAACGTACTGGAACGCGATTGCGCGGTGGCCGTGCTGCGTAGCGATGGTTTGCCCGATGAGGGGCTGACGGCCCTATGGGAGGGATTATCCAAATCTCTGCGTGCGACCCCCCAGGTACTGGCGGCCTATGTGCAGGCGTTATGCCGAGTCAGTCGTGACGATGACGCGGAACGCTTGCTCGCCCGTCAGCTCGATCGCACCTGGCACAGCGACCTCGCCGCGCTGTACGGTGAAATCGACTGCCAGCCGGCCGCCCGACAGTTGCGCAAGGTCGAGCAATGGGCGGCGAAACACGACACCGATCCCGGTTTGCGACTTGCCCGTGCACGTTTAGCCATCCGCGCTAAGTTGTGGGGCCCGGCCCGCACTCAGCTTGAGTTGCTGATCGCTGACCATCCCTTGCCGTTGTTTTTCCGGCTCCTGGCCGAGGTTGCCGAGGGTGCCGGCGATGCAAACGCCGCGCTGCATTACCGTAAGCGTGGTTTGGAGTTGGCTACCGGTTGAACGATGGGTGCGCTTGCGCACCCGCCAGCGCTGCTTTTTCGCCTCTGATCTTTTTTTCGTAAGCGACTACCGGCAACATCGCCGCCGCGCCTAACACCGTGGCTAGGGCCAGGGCCACAAATCCCCACTGAAACGAGCCGCTGAGATCATAGAGATACCCCAGCAGTAAGGGACCGACCACACCGCCCAAGCCACCGCACAAACCACCAACGATACCAACGCTCGTGCCAAACGACGCTGCCGGGATCAGATCGAACAGCAGCACCATGATGCCGTTCAAGGCTGCCGAATTGAGAAACAGCATCAAGCTCATCAGGGCGATCGTGGTATCGACCTCGTGGTCGTAGCCCACCGCGATGATGGCTGGACAAGTTGCCAGCGCCATGACCAAGGTCACCAGCGCGCGATTGCCGAAGCGGTCGCCGATACCCCCGGCCGACCACATGCCTGCAAACGCCGCCAGATAGGGCAGCGTCAGATAAATACCGCTGTTCAAAACCGTATAACCCCGTTCCTTGACCAGAAAGCCCGGTAACCAGCTCATATTGGTGAAGTACACGGCGATGATGAAAAACGCAGCTAAGCACAGACTCATAAATGCCGGGATGCGCAGCAGCGACATCACCCGTGCACGACTGGACTGTGCTGCGTGGCCAGCGTTTTGTTTTTCCAGCGCGAGCCGATCGGCGGCGATGGTTGCAGCAAATGCCTGCTGTTGTTGTGTCGCTAACCACGGGTGTTGCTCGGGCCGATCGCGGATCACCAGCCAGAACAGCGCGGCTACAGCGATGGTCAGGATGGCAGAGACAAAAAACATGACCCGCCAGTCCCATTGTTTTATCAGCCATCCCACCAGTGGCATGCCAAACGCAATGCCAAGATAAACGAAGCCGATAAAAATGCCGTAGCCGCGGCCCCGTTCTTTGGGTAGCAGCCAGTTGTTCTGCAGCTTGTGCATGAGATTCGCGGTCGCGCCTTCAGCGAGCCCGAACAACAGACGCACCAGCGCAAATTGCCATAGCGCGTGACACAGTCCTGTCAGTGCAGTGAGCACGCACCAGCCGATCATCATGACGGTGGTCAGGCCACGCAGCTGCATGCGGTCGCTGACCAAACCACCGGAAAAATTACCGAGCAGATAGCCCCAGTAATAGACGCTCAGGATGAGTCCCATCTGCATGCCGTCAAAGCCAAGCTCCGCCATGATGCCCGGCGCTGCCAGCGAGATATTCACGCGGTCAAAGGCGAGGAAAAAAGATCCCAACCAGATGATACTCACGATCAGTAAGCGCCTACCTTGCATTGCCGGTGCTCCCCACTCGGGCTTTCAGGTAGGGCGACCATAACCGGCCCTGGGTATGGAATCGAGTCCTGTGCGTGGCGCTTGCCGTCCGCCACTGGAAACGCTCGCGCACGCCGCTTGTGGTGTTTGACGCTGGTCTTCGCAGCAGGCTAAGGTCCGCACGCTGCACGCGCAGCATCCAATATCAGAGAGGACAGCCCGTGGCCCGCATTCCCTATCCCGAAACCGACGCCTTGTCCGATCAGGTCGCTACGCGCCTCGCACAATTGCCACCACTGAATATCCTGCGCATGCTGGCCCATGCCCAGGCCAACTTCATTCCCTTCCTTTCACTGGGTGCTTCAATCCTCACTGAGCAAGAGCTCGACGCCAAACTGCGTGAGCTGGCGATACTGCGTGTTGCCCATCTCACCGGCGCTCGTTACGAGTGGACACAACATGAACCCATTGCCCGCCAGTGCGGCGCCACCGATGCACAGATCGCCGCGATTGCCGCCGGCGGGACGGCCGCAGTGTTCAACGAAGTAGAGCGGCACGTATTGCAGTTTACTGACGAATTGACCTTGGAAGTGCGCGTCTCGGATGCAACGTTTCAGGCCCTTGCACACCATCTGCCGGCACGACAGCTGGTCGAATTGACCTTGGCCGCCAGCTTCTACGGTCTGGCGGCACGGGTCATGGAAGTGTTTCGCATCGAGCTGGAAGCCACTGCCGGCACCTACTCCATCGATCAACTACAACCACCCAAGCGCTGACGACCACACGGCTGCACGTAGTGGCAGGGGAACTTCATGTCGATCATTGACGCTCAGGTTCACGCCTACGAACGGGATCATCCTGGCCGGCCGTGGGCTGGTCATTTACATGGTCCCGCCGAAGTCAGCGGTGACGACATGGTTGCGGCCATGGATGCCGTGGGGGTGGATGGTGCCCTGCTCATTTCACCGTGGACCATGTATCGCTACGACGGCAGTTACGCGCTGGAGGTTTATGCGCGCCATCCCACCCGCTTCGGTTTGATCAAACCATTTGACCCGACATCACCTGCGGTGGGCGAAGAGCTAACGGAGTGGGCCCGCTTAGCGGGCACCGTTGGTGCGCGCATTATGCTCATGGATCAATCTACACCGGCGGCAACGGACGCCGGCCTGGCGCGCATCCTGACGGGCGGCGCCGCCCTCGGTATGCCGATCAATGTCATGTGCTGGAACAAACTCGAATTGTTTGCCGAGCTGGCGCAGGCTTTTCCGCACACACAATTGGTACTCGACCACCTGGGTATACCTCAACCCTTTGCACCACCGGTACCCGCGATGCCCTTTGCCGCACTCAAGGATGTCGTGGCACTGGCGCGTTTCGACAACGTCGCGATCAAGATCTCGGGCGCCTGCACCTTGTCCCATGAAGCTTTTCCCTATCGAGATCTGCGCGCACCCTTGGGCGAAATATTCGCGGCCTATGGCTTCGAACGCTGCATGTGGGGTACCGATTGGACGCGAGCTGTCGACCTGCTGAGCTACGAGCAAGGTGTAGCGGCGTTTTGCGCCAGCGATTGGCTCTCGGCCAGTGATCGCGCAGCACTCATGGGTGACAGCCTGGCACGAATTTATCGTTGGTCTCCGCCTGTCGCAGGCAGATCCTCCTAAGCCAGCCAGCCCATGGGAATTTGTCGCGTCCACACTCCAATACCGCGTTATCCTGACAGCTGATCATTTCCCCGCTCCGGCGTCTCCGATCACCGTGAGCAACGAGGTAAGCCTGCCGTGTTTCATGCCGCGTCATCGCGATTAATCTGCTGGGCGCTCACCCTGAGCGTATCTGTCTTCGCCGCCGAGGCCTCGGCTGCGCCGGCCTGTCCGCGCGCCATGAGCATGGCGCCGGCTGCACTCGAAGCCGAAGCCGTGTGTCTGTTGCAACAATATATTCAGATCGACACTACCAACCCACCGGGCAATGAACTTAGTAGCGCGCGGTTTCTGGCGGCATTTTTAGCGCAGGAAGGCATCGAGGCGACGCTGTTCGAATCCGCACCCGGACGCGCCAATCTTTATGCACGCTTGCGCGGTGATGGCAGTCGCAAAGCTTTGATGCTGGTGCATCACATGGATGTAGTGCCGGCCGACGCTGCCGAATGGTCCGCGCCGCCTTTTGCTGCGCAGTTGCGCGACGGTTATCTGTGGGGGCGTGGCACGCTGGACAACAAAGGCCCGGGCATCATGGAAGTGCTGAGTTTTGTCATGCTGAAACGGCTGAAGACGCCGCTAGCGCGCGACGTGGTGCTGCTGGCCGTTGCCGATGAAGAACAAGGCGGTGGTAGGGGCGCGCGTTACATGATGGACGAACATTTTGATCGGTTCAGCGATGTGGAATTTGCCCTGAACGAGGGCGGCGCCATGTTGAAGTTCGACGATGGGCACATGCGCTACGCGGTGGAGTTCGCGCAGAAGGTCCCGCTGTGGTTGAAGCTCACCGCATCCGGGCCGGCTGGCCATGCTTCATTACCCAAGACGGACGCCGCCACCCATCGCCTGGTCCGCGCGCTGGGCCGCCTGGAAAAATTCGAATTTCCGCTGCTGGTGGTGCCGGAGGTTCAACAGGTGTTTACCCAGCGTGCTGCGGGGATGCCCGCTGACAAACGGGCGCCTTACCTGAATCTCAGCAAGTCCCTTGCCGAGCCCGCTTTCCGCACGGAATTTCTGAGCGACGCCCACAACGCAGCGATGGTGCGCAATACCCTGGCGATCACGATGTTGACCGGCAGCAACAAAGAGAATGTGTATCCGGCCCAGGCCTCTGCCGTGCTCGATCTGCGCCTGTTACCCGGCCAGGATCCACAAGCCGTCAGCGCCGAGATCGCGCGTGTGATGGCAGAACCGCAGGTGCATATCGAAGCCTTGCTGTCCTCCACTGCCCATTCGTCGCCGCTTGATACCGCGCTGTATAAAGCCATAACCGCATTGATCCAACACCACGATGTTGGTGCCCAGGTGACGGCCAATTTCATCGGTGGTTTTACCGATTGCAATACCTTCCGCGCCCGCGGCATCACCTGTTACGGCTTCATGCCCATGCTTTTACCGATGACCGAAACCGAGCGTGTGCACGGTCGCGACGAGCGCATTTTGATCGAGGATTTGCGCAATGCCACCGTGCTGTTACACCAACTGGTCAGCGACGTAGCGGGTCGCTAACCGGCCCGCTCTAACCATTCGTCAGTAGATGCGGTGCCCGACTCAGCGCGGTTTGACAGCGATCACTTCGATCTCAACCAGCGCACCGGGTGCAACCAGGGCCGCGACCTGCACGGTGCTGCGTGCAGGTTTGTTGGGCTGCTCAGGGGTGCCGAAGTACTTTGAATAAGCGGCCATCATGCCCATGAAATCGAGCTTGTTGCCCTGGCTCGGATCGGCCACCAGGAACACGGTCATTTTGACGACATCGCCCATGCCGAGACCGTGTTGGGCCAGCGAGCTCTTGATCTTGTCGAGCACACTGACGGTCTGCGCTTCCGTATTGCCGTAAGCCGCGACGCTATCGGCGGGCACGTTTTTGTCGATCACCGCCGGCAGGGCACCGCTGAGATACACCGTGTCGAGATCACCACGCACGGTGACCGCTGCGGCGATGGGGAAAGGATTGCCATCGGGCAGTGGGGTGCGAATGATGTCGTCGGCCCGGGCGCTGCCCATCAGCAGGCTGGCCAGTAATACACCCACGCCGAGGATGGCGTTTGGTTGATGAATCTTGCTGCGCATAGTGTTTCCTTTGGTCGGGTTGGTCATACCGGGCTGCCTTGCGCTGCGCGCGTGGTCAGCATCTCCACTGCACGATGGGCCGACAGGACTGCACCTTCCTGCCAGCCGGGCATTTGGCTCAAATTGGCCGAGGCGAAATAGACGCGGCCAGCGGGTGCGTTGAGCAGCGTGAAATCCGCGGGGTCGTTGTCCTCGCCACCTTCCCAACCGCGTGTCCATGGGCCGAGACTATAGGGAATTTTATTCCAGCTGACATTGATGCCCTGGCGTAGTAACTGCGAACAGCCGGGATGCACCTGCTCAATCGAGGCATTGGCAGCGGCGATGCGCGCGTCGAGTGGCAGTTCGCCCAGGCGTAGCGCGGTCTCACCGACCGCGTAGGCACCCACCACAATCCCCGACGGCCCATGGAAGCCGTGACTGGGATACCAGATCAAACCGGTGTCATTCTTGATATAGGAAATGCCACCGTAGATCTGCTGGTCTTCCCAGAAGCGCGGCGCTTCGAACGCGACCTTCAGTGCGTGATCGTATTTCACACGCGCCAGTGCGGTTTTTACCGCGGCCGGAAAATCCGTATCGATGCCAGCCAGGATATGGAAGGGCAGGGTACAGATAAGGTAGTCCGCGCTGAGCGTCACCGTTTCACCATCGGCGCGTTTGCGATAATTGACGCTCACTCCCTGCTCGGTGCTGCGCAAGGCCTGAACTTCTGCGCCGCGATGGATGGCGGCGCGCAGTCGCGATTCGAAAGCCAGCGGAATGCGATCCATGCCACCGACGGGTTGCAGCATGGTGGCGTGCCAATCGATGAATTCGTCAAACAGGATCGCAATCCACAGATCGGCATCGAGCAACTCATGCATGGACAGCGGATCGACCGCCACGCCTTTGCGCTCAGCCGCACCGGGCGTGACTTTGTAGCCGGCGCGCTCAGAGCCGCGGTATTCTCCGTCCTTATTCAGATCGCCGTAGGTGCGTAAAAAGGCGACCATGCGATCGCGATCTTCGAGGCTCAGCTGATCATCGAGACGGCCACGTTTGATGGCCTTGGCCAGCAGTTCGGTCATATGACCGCGGGTATCGCTCATCGCCTGGCGAATGCGAAACGGCTGGCCGCCATTCACCCGCGGTGATGACATGAAGGCGCTGCGGCTCATGTTGACCTCGGTTTCGAGGGCAACACCAAACTGGCGACAGTAGCCGAGCACCGCGTGATGATGGCTGGGCAGTCGCGCCGGCCCGGCATTGAAGTATTCGCCGTCGGCAAAACCACAGGTTTGCACGCTGCCGTCGGTCATTTCGACGCGCGTGCCGCGCCGCACGCTCCAGTTGCGGCCACCCACACGCTCACGGGCTTCGATCAGCGTGACCCGGTAGCCCGCTTGTTCGAGTTCCCACGCACTCACCAGGCCCGCCATGCCGGCACCAAGCACCGCGACGTGGGTGCCGGGTTTGGCCGGCGCCACGCGCAGCGGCTGGGGTGTGCCTGGTTCGCCGGTCATGCCCAGCGCACGCATGGCTGAAAACGCAGCGCCGAAGCCAGCGCTGGCGGCGAGGCGTTCGAAAAATTGACGGCGTGTGGTCATGGCGTGCTCTGCACCGGGATCCTATGGCCGAATTGGCAGGGTGAAATCCCCAGGGCTGCCTGTCCAGGTGTTTGCTTGGTGTGGCTAAATCGCTACAGTGTCCGAATAAATTCGGACCTACAGGAGACCAGCACTTGTAGGTCCGAATTTATTCGGACATTGCGGACGAACCACGCCACACCGGTGCCCTGCCAAGCCCCTCAGCTCTCCGGCACGCTCCGCGGACTCGCCAACCACTTCAGCAGCGGCATCCAGTACTCGCGGTCGACGGTCGAAGCGGACGGCGGCAGCTCAAAAATCGATATGCCCTTTTCGGCAGCCTTCAGATACTGGGTGCTCTGGCGTAACCAGGTCAGAAACGGGAAGCGGCGACCCGAGGGCAGTTTTTGATCCATGAGGAAGTCTTCAAGGTCGTCGGAGGTGCGCGCCCCATCACGCACACGGCTGGCCACGGTGCAGATCTTGACGTCGTTGGCGACCAGCGGCCGCACTTCGCGCAGCTCGCCAAAAAAGCGTTGCGCGGCGCGGATATCAACCGGCGATGGCACCACCGGCACGATCGCGGTCTGGGCTTTGCGCAACAGGGTGACCAGCACGTCGCCGTGGGTGCGCGAGGGCGCGTCCATGATTACGACGTCGGTACTGCGCGGCACGCGCAAGGGGCCTGCCGCTGCGTCCACACCCCCGATCCTGGCAAAGCTTGCCGGTCGCTGCCGCAACCAGTCGATGCTTGAGCCCTGCGGGTCAAAGTCCGCCAGCACCACCTTGGCGCCCTCGGACGCGTAATAGCCGGCGAGATTGGTCGCCACCGTTGTTTTGCCACTACCACCCTTGGCATTGAGCACCAGAATCGTGCGCATCGCGAGCCCCCCTGCGGGTTCGATCTATCCAGTTTCCCGTTGGCAGCCCCGGCGCGGGGTGCCGTCCATTTCCCTTACGCGACCATGACGCGGCGCGCGCTTGTCGCGCGACCTCAGGCCGCGCTCTGTTTCAGCGCGTGATTACGCCGTTCCATCATGCTTCCGATCACCGGGTTCAGGAGCAACTCCATGGTAAACACCATCTTGCCGGCCGGCACCACGATGGTATCGGGTCGCGACATGAACGAGCCATGGAGCATTTCCAGCAAGTAGCGGTAGTCCGGGTTGATCTTGCGCCGGTTGGCGATGTGTACCACGACCATGCTCTCGTCGTTGGACGGAATCTCGCTGGCGGTGAACGGGTTCGAGGTGTCGATGGTTGGCACGCGCTGGAAATTGACGTCGGTGCGGGAGAATTGCGGGCAGATGTAGTGCACGTAGTCCGGCATGCGGCGCAGGATCATCTGCGTGGCGGCTTCGGCTGAATAACCCCGCACGGCCCGATCGCGATGAATCTTCTGGATCCACTCGAGATTGATGATCGGCACCACCCCCACCAGCAGATCGACAAAACGCGCGATATCGGCCGTTTCGTCGACGAAGCCACCATGCAGCCCCTCATAGAAGAGCAGGTCGGTGTTGTCCGGCAGCGGTTCCCAGGGTGTGAAGGTACCGGGCTTGCTGTCCAGCCGCCGCGACTCCTTGGTGGTATGCACGTAGTAGCGCCGCTTGCCGGTGGCGTTCTCGCCATAGGTCCGGAACAGGCTCTCGAGTTCATTGAGCAGGTTGCCGTCGGGGCCGAAGTGGGTGAGGGTCTTGCCGTGCAGGGCGGCCTTTTCGACCTCCCATTCCATCTGCTTGCGATCGTGGCGATGGAAGCTATCGCCTTCGATGACAGCCGGATTGATGCCTTCGCGCTGAAAAATGCGCTCAAAGGCAGTCTTGACGCTGCTCGTGCCGGCGCCGGACGAGCCGGTCACGGCCACGATGGGATGCAGTTCGGACATGGGCTGTCTGTTTTATGGTTCGAAATGCAGGCTCGCGGTTATTGTAGGGGCAAGATAGTCAGGCAGCTACCGTCAGGCGCGGCCAATGTGCGGATGCAAAAAAGGTAGCTGGCGGGCACACTAGCACGATGCGCCAGAGGACCATCGCTGACCGCGAGATCTATCACAGACTACTTGGTTACGTGCGCCCCTACTGGCGCCAGTTTGGTTACGCGATCGCCGCCATGGTGACTCTCGCCGCCACCGAGTGGATGTTGCCCGCCCTGCTCAAACCCCTCATCGACCAGAATTTCGACATCGCCCACGAACGCGAGGGTTACATCACGGCGGGTCTGCTGGTGGTGCTGTTCGCCCTGCGCGGGCTGTTGAACTACGTCGACATGATCGCCCTGCAGTGGGTGGCCCAGCGCACCATCGCCGACCTGCGCATGGCGATGTTCAAGACCCTGGTGCGCTTGCCGGCGAGCTTCTTCGACAACCGCGCCAGCGGCGAGCTGATCTCGAAATTTACCTTTGACGTCACCCAGGTCGCGCAGGCCACGACGCGGGTGATCGAGGTCCTGATCAAGGACAGCGCCATCATTACGGTGCTGTTTGGCTACCTGTTTTACGTCAACTGGCACATGACCGTGGTGCTGCTGCTGTTCGCTGCGCCCATCGGCTTTATCGTGCGCCGCGCTTCCCAGCGCATGCGTCAGATGAGCCGCCGCCTGCAGGACTCGGTCGGTGCCATCAACCAGGTGGCCGAGGAGTCGGTGCGCGGGCATCGCGAGATCAAGATCTTCGACGGCTACGAGCATGAGTCTCAGCGCTTCGACCGCGCCATCAATGACGCGCGCAAATTCCACATGAAAGTGATCGGCTCGAGTGCCACCATCGTGCCCCTGATCCAGCTGTGTGTGTCGTTCGGAATCGCCTTGATGGTGGTACTGGCCGTGCAAGCGGCGGCCGCCGGCAGCATGACCCGCGGCGATTTCATCGCGTTCATTACCGCCACTGCGCTGGTGCTGCCGCCCACTAAACGCCTGGCGGGGGTGAACGAATTCCTGCAGCGTGGCCTGGCGGCCGCCGATTCGATCTTCGCCTTGGTGGACGTTGCGCCGGAAACCGACCACGGCACGACACAAGCCAAGCTGCGTGGCGAGATCCGCTTTGAGCACGTCAGCTTGCGCTACGGCGAACGTACTGCGCTGCACGACATCAGCCTCGACATTCGCGCTGGCGAAACCGTCGCCCTGGTCGGCCGTTCGGGTGGTGGCAAAACCTCGCTGGTCAATCTGGTGCCGCGCTTTTATCCGCTCACCAGCGGCCGCCTGCTGATCGACGGCCAGCCCATCGAGGACTACACCCTCACGAGCTTGCGTCGCCACATCGCCTACGTTGGTCAGCACATCGTGCTGTTCAATGACACGCTGTACAACAATATTGCCTATGGCGCGCTGCGCGAAGTCGACCGCGCGGCGGTGGAGCGGGTCGCCGTCGAAGCCCAGGTCAGCGCGTTTACCGACGCGCTGCCACTGGGTCTCGACACTTTAATTGGCGAAAACGGCGTGCGCCTGTCGGGCGGCCAACGCCAGCGTGTCGCCATCGCCCGCGCCCTGTTGAAAGACGCGCCGATTCTGATCCTGGATGAAGCCACCGCCGCACTCGATAACGAAGCCGAACGCCTGGTGCAGGAGGCCTTGAATACCGTGCGCCGCGGCCGCACCAGCCTCATCGTTGCCCACCGTCTGTCGACCATTGAACAGGCCGATCGCATCGTGGTGCTCGATGGCGGGCGCATCGTTGAGAGCGGCGCGCACCACGAACTGCTGGCGGCCGGTGGGGCTTATGCACGTTTGTATTCGGCAGGATTTGAGGAATTGGTGATGGTGGAGACACCCGGGTGAGAAGTGCCCGCATAGTGCATCTCAGCTTCATCGCCGCGCCGGTCGAAAGTTCGCCACGCGTCTAGCCAGGCGCTGCACATCCGGCTTCGCGCGCCCATAACGCAGATGGCTGTAGAGCTGTGTGATCGCTTGCACTTCAGCGCTCAGATCGGTGCGCGCTGTTGCCACCCTTTGGGCATAAGCAAGCGGCGCTTCGCTAGCGTCGCGCGCTAAACCGATGCGTGCGAGCTTGGCGCAAAACGCATCATAGGCAACGCGCACCGGGTCGTGCAGGCTGCGACTCGTGCGCCACAACATCATGGCCAGCGCCATTGTCATCAACGCCAGCGCGATGGTCAGCGTAATGACCAGCGTGCCGTAATCGATGTCTTGGAAACCGAGGGTATCGAACAGGCTATGCTGCTGTTGGGTGCTATAGCCCAGCACCCACTGATTCCAGCCATAGGTGACGGCATCGAGGGCGTCGTTCATTTGTGTCCAGAAGCGCCCGCTTATGCCGTCGCGGGCGAAGGCCGTACGCGGTGCACCGCGCGGGCTTGCATCGGCGAAGCCCAGCGACACACGCTCGGGCGCAACGGCGGCGGTGGGATCAACACGCACCCAGCCGCGTTCGCCCAGGTAAACCTCAGCCCAGGCGTGGGCATCCCGCTGGCGCACCACCATGTAGTCGCCCATGGTGTTGTATTCGCCACCCTGATAACCCGTCACGACCCGCGCCGGAATGCCGGCCGCGCGCATCAGGACAACAAAACTCGAAGCAAAATGTTCGCAGAATCCTTCGCGCGTGACGAACAGGAAATCGTCAACCGTATCGCCCGGCAGTACGGGCGGCGTCAACGAGTAGTAAAACTTCTCAACGCGGAAGAAGGTGAGCGCGCTGGCAATAATGTCGCTCGCGGCGGGCGATTGTTTGCGCCAGTCTGCGGCCATCGCACGGGCGCGGGGATGGAAATCCGCGGGCAGCGCTAAAGCGGCACTACGTTCGGCATCGCTCAGCCCCGTGATGCGATATTCCGGCGTCGATTCGAGTGTGTAACGCAATCGCGAGCGCACCGGCTGTGCACTCTTAAGCGCATAGTCCGCAGTCTGTATGAGGTTCTCGTCCCTGCCCGTCACGACATCGAGACCGAGCAGCCAGCGTTTGCGGTGAGGCTCGAGAGTGACGGTGTAAAAATAGCGCTGGCCCTGCGCTTCGACTGCCGCTGGGCGATTCGGGAAAGTGCTTACTTGCCAGGTGCGGCCATCGCTATGCCACAACACCGGTCCGCGCCAGTAGCGCGCTCGGGCGCGCGGCGCGTCGCCCTGGAATTGCACTCTAAAGGCGATATCGTTGGACAAACCCAGACGAGTAATCTCGCCCACAGTCATGGTCTCACTCAGGCCGGTGACCGCATCGAAGGCGTCCTCCGGCACACCCCACAGCGGCGCGGGCAGGCGTGGAAACAGCAGGAACGCGAGCATCATTAACGGCAAGGCTTGAACGGTCATGGCGCTCGATAGCCGCAGCATGGCGGCGGTGCGTCGATAAGCCGGCGGCGTGTTTTATTGGATCAGCACGGTGGTGGTCGCGACCACCACGCCCAGCATGTAAAGCGCGGTGGGAATGGTCTGGGAGTAGAAGAAGTTGGTGACCACCAGGAAGTAACACAGGAAGGTCACCACGTAGTAGTCACGCGCGCTGCGCATCTCAAGCAGCTTTAAACCCAACAAGGCTGCCAGCAACTCAACACCGGAGTCGCGGCCGAGCTTGCCCTGGTAAGCGATATAGATGGTTACAAAAGCCGCAATCGCGAGCAGCTGTTTAGCCAGCCACAGCACACGATGCTCGCGATCGGGCAGGGGCAGACGACCATGGGCGCCAAAATAGCGCCAACAACAGGCCACCACAAAACCGATATCGAGGACCAGCGGAAAGCGCGCCACATGGGG